>JAGOFO010000012.1:0-25265 GCA_017997155.1 Myxococcota bacterium | reverse complement strand
GGGCTGGCGCCCTGGGCTCTGGATGGACGGGCCTCGCTACGCTCGGGCCTATATGGTTGGGGGATACCGGGATCCCAGGGCTGGCGCCCTGGGCTCTGGATGGGCGGCCGCCTTCGCGTAGGGGCGAATGATAATTCGCCCTTGCGGACGGCGAATGTAATTCGCCGCTACAAGGGTGGGGCGTACACGGATGTGAAGAAGAGGGCGGTGGGGAAGCCTGAAGCGGCCTTCCCCGCCCGAACGACGCGAACGACCCGCACTCGCGCGGGAAGGGGTGACAGGGGCAGCCGCGGAAGGGTTTACCACCGCCACCCGCGAAACGTGGGGCGTGGGATCCTCCGGGGCCGGGACGGCGAACCGCCTTCGCTATGGGCGAATGTAATTCGCCCCTACAAGGGCGGACAGGCTGGGCACGCGAAGTGGATCAGTTGTGAGGATTGTGTTAGAAAATGGCCGCCATCATCGATGCGGCGGGTGTTCATGTTGATTGGAAGGTCGGTCTTCTTCAGGCGCATGTCCCCTGGCGGGCTTGTCCTGTTCGCCCTGGTTCTTGCGACAAGCGCGTCCGCTGCCATTGCAGATACAGTCGCGCCCCTGCCTGACGCCCCGGTCCCGGTCGACGAAACGTCGACGCTCGATCTGGACGCGATCAGGCTGAACCAGCAGCAGATCCTCGACAATCAGCGGGTGATTCTGAAGAATCAGCAGGACCTTGAGGAAAAGTACCGCGAGGTCGAGCGGCTTAAGGCCGAGATCGAAACTCTGAAGGCGGCTCCGGCCCGGCAGCCTCTGTCGTTCAAACCGACGTTTTTCCTGCGGATCCGTCCCGACTTCATGCACAACGTCAAGTCGCTGGGCGCCGCGGTCAGGCCGGATCGCCCCGGAGCACCGGTGACTTTTGAAGACGATGACTGCTTTTATGTCGGGTCGCGGTTGATGGTCGGGCTCCAGATCGAACCGCTGCCCGGGTTCCGCGCCGTGGTCACCATCCAGGATTCCAGGAAGTGGGGCGAGGAAGCCAATTTCCGTTCGATCGGGAACGGCACGCTGGACATCTTCGAGGCGTACTTCGAGTTCGCCAACATCTCGGGCTCGGGTGTCGATTTCCGCGCCGGTCGCTTCACGATGGATTACGGCAGCACCATGCACGTCAATTCGGGCGGTTCCGGGGCCACCGGTCAGACCTATGACGGCGCGCGTCTGTCCTGGAGCAAGCCCGGACTGCTGAAGGTCGACGCGTTCACGACGCTGGTCAAGACCGGCCTCGGCCCGATCTTTTCGGCCGACACCAAAGAGGACTACGAGTCCTTTTCCGGGCTCTATATTGCGACCGATTCCCCGGTCAAGTGGATGGACGCCGAGCTTTACGGCTTCTATCTGGACGATGCCTTCGCGAACTTCACGCAGCGCCTGGGAACGGTCGGCGGCCGCGTGATCTTCAGGCCGATCCAGGGGCTGACCATCACGGGCGAAGCGGCCGTGCAGTTCGGCCAGGTCAGTTCGTGGGACGCGGATGCCACGCTGAGGACTTCGGACCATCTTGCATCGATCTATCTGGCCGACCTGATGTACGAGTTTCATTTCGCGCCGGCCAAACCCCTGATTGGAGTGAGATTTCTTTACGCGTCTGGCGACTCCGATCCGTGGGACCAGCAGAGCAGGGCGTTCAAACCGACCTTTGGCTCGACGCACAACTTCCTTGGTTACATGGACCTCTTCCGCGCCGGGGGGATATGGGACATCGCGCCGACCTTCCGCCTGAAGCCGGTAGACGGTCTCGACATATGGATCGACTACCACATCTTTTCGCAGACGGCGGACGGCGGCCTGTATCAGCATTTCAGCACCCAGTCGGGAAACGGAACGCGCAACGGCACGTGGACCATGGATCGCGGGTTGTTGATCCCCGCGGGCAACAGCCAGTTCATCGGCCACGAACTCGATGTCACCATCTTCTGGCACCCCCTGGACTGGATCGAGGTCGCCTTTGCCTACTGCTACTTCATCCCGGGCGCCGCGCTGGACGGCGCGTCGATCCGCGGAGTCGTCGAGCGGCCCGACCTTGATCCGATCTGGGTGGAAGAGACTCCCCTCGGCGGCCTCGTCGCGCACAGAGCTCTGGTCTGGACCACCTTTTCGTATTAACATGCGTCAATCGAATCGCGCCCCGGCGCGGAGGTTATCCATTGAAACTTGTCTCAGGCGGACTGTCTGATACCGGTAAGGTCAGGCAGCGCAACGAAGATTGCATCAGTATTGAACCTGAACTCGGCCTTTTCATCGTGGCCGATGGCATGGGTGGTTACGCCGGCGGTGATGTCGCCAGTTCGATCGCCTGCGAGACCATCACGTCGCAGGTGCGAGCCGCCGGTGACTTGATAGACCGTTTCGGCCAGGTTTCCTCGAGCGTGGACTCGGACCCTTTTGAGTACCTCAGTCTGCGTCAGCAGATTATGTCCATGATCTCGGACGCGATCGTGGCCGCCGACGTCGAGATCCAGAGGGTCGCCGCCGTCGATGCCGCAGCCGGGTCGAATGCGCTGACCGGCATGGGTTCAACGGTCGTGCTGGCCCTTGTCGTTGGCGCCCGGGCATTCGTGGCGCATCTCGGCGATTCGCGCGCGTACCTGCTCGGTCGCGAGGGCGCCGTCCGTCTAACCCTGGACCATTCGCTGCTTCAGGGACTGGTCGACGGCGGACAGATTTCGCAGGCCGATATCGCGCGCTTCCCTATGAAGAACGTGCTTACCAAGGCACTCGGCGTGCCTGGCGGCGTGTCTCCTGACGTCATGGATTTCCTGCTGCGGCCCGGTGACCGCATCCTTCTTTGTTCGGACGGGCTTCACGGACTCGTTCGCGATGACTTCCTGTTCAAGCTTGGCTACAAGGCAGCCCCGACACACTGCGCATCCCGGCTGGTCGCCTACGCGAACGCGGCCGGTGGAAACGACAACATTTCGGTCGTGCTTGTCGAGGCGGTCGAGGATGAACCCGCCCTGACCGTCGAGGTCACGCCCGGCAAGGGATGGGCTGCCGACGTTTCCGAGATGGAAGCGCACCAGGCCGAGGTCGACCCTGATAGTGATGGCGTCACATTGACACCCGCGCCGTCCGGAACCGCCGCCGTCAGGGCGGCTTCCAGTAATTGCGGGCCGTGCGTCGGTGACAGGGTTCGTGAACACTCGCTTTTCAAGGGGCTGTCTCACGGCGAGTGGCTGCGGATGTTCTCCAGCACCCCGCGACAGTGCTTCGAGTCGGGCGCGACCATTTTCTCGGCCGGAGAACTGTCGGATGGAATGTACGCGATCCTGTGCGGCAGCGTTGAAGTCACCAAGGATGGTAATGTAATCAAGGTGTTCGGGCCTGGGTCAACCCTGGGCGAGATGTGCCTGGTCGACGAACGTGTTCGCCTGGCCAACGCGGTCGCGCGCGGCAGGACCGTACTGATGTTCCTCAGCCGGCACACATTCCAGATGATGTGCGACAGACAACCGGTCACCGCTGTCCGGCTGTTGCGCCAGCTTCAGTCCCGCACCTCGTCCTGGCTGCGTGACGCCCGCGATGAGTTGAATATCATGAAGGCGTTCGTGGCCGGGTTCGAAACCGAGCGCCTGGATTCGGTCGATCACTGATTTAGTTCCCCGACAGGTCGTAGACCCTGAGGTTGTCGTACCAGGCATCGGATGCCCAGTTGTTGAACGCGAAGTATACGCCGTCGATCGGATCCGCATCCTTGAGTGTCAGCACAGGCTTTCCGTCAACAAACCACTTCAAGGTGTCCTTGATTCTGATCGCTGTGAAGTGGTGTACCTTGCCGATATCCGCGACAACCGACGATTCCAGCCGGTCCGTGCCGTGTTCGTTCAGCCTGGCGATGATGCTGATGCTGTTATTCCAGCCGCCAAGGATGACAATGTATCCGGTCTGATGCGCCCGTTCACGCGCGAAGATCTCGAACTTCAGGTCGCCGTCCGGGGACATGCTCTTTGCGTCGAATTCGACCCGCGCGCGGTCGGGCAGGGGAGCCTTCAGCCACAGACCTTCGTTCTTGTCACCCTTGATGTGCGCCCATCCGTCGCGCAATTCCCACTTGCCGGATCTGTTGTCCCATCCGTCGCCAAATGCGTCCCGATTGAAATCGTCGGAGAAAACGAGCTGTCCGCCCGTAAGCCCGTCGCCGACAGGGGCGGATGTGCCGGCCTTGCAGCCGACTGCCAGCATCGCCACACAGAAGATCGCCGTCAGAGATTTGTTCATCGTGATTCCCCGGGTGTGTGTTGTCCAAGAGGTCAGAAGTTGGAGTTGGCCGCGACGCCCTGGGCACCGTCCGTTCCGTCCGCGCCGAACGATGTTCCGCCGGTACCACCCGCGCCGCCTTCACCGGTGCCGTTGAAGGTGATGCTGGTCTTCCAGCCGTTCACAAGCCCGGTGTCGACGCCATTCACGAACAGACCGTACGCCGGCCCGCCGCATCCACCGCCGCCGCCGCCGCCGTGACCGCCCGCGCCGCCGTTGCCGCCCGCGCCGCCACCGCCCGCGCAGAAGGTAGTGTCGACGCCCGCGCCGTCAGCTCCGCCAAGCGCGCCGGACCCGCCCTTGCCGCCCACGCCCGCCGGACCGCCGTTTCCGCCGTTTCCGCCCTGTCCGGGTTCGACAACCACGTTGGTGATGGTCGGAACAGTGACCGGGGTCGACGTGAAGGCGACGAACAACGCGAACGAGCCACCGCCGGAGCCGCCGGCGGTTCCACCGGTCGCGCCGCATCCTCCGGAGCCGCCGCCGCCACCGGAACCGCCCAGATCGGAGTATCCGCGGTTTCCGTCGCCGGGGCCGCAGTTCGCTGTCTCGACGCCGCCAGCGGCACCGCCGCCGCCGCCGCCGCCACCGTGCGTGCCGACCCCGCCGTTGATCGCCGCGGCCGGAACCCAGACGCCGTCTACGACACTGCCTTCCGTCGTGGTGCAACCGAGGCCGCCGGGACCATCCTGACCAATCGCGCCTGGCGCGCCCGGGGCGCCGGTTCTGGTTTCCGCGGGAACGTTGCACGTGCCGCAGGAACCGAAGAACGAGCAGTCGGGGTTGATCAGTGCGTCAAGACCCGCGATTCCGCCGACTGCGCCGCCGTTGGCGCCAGCCGCTCCGTTTTCGTTCGCCTTCCTGGTCTGCGTGGTCGGGTCGGTCGGACAGATGCCCGTGTCTTCGTCGAAGTCCGGGCAGATCGAGGTGCCGCCGTTTCCACCAGAGACGCTGGTGTCGCCGCACGAGAATGAACCGCCCGTTCCGCCCGCGTTAGTGCTGGTGCCGCAGTCGGCTTTATTGACGTCGAACGCCGCGGTTCCCGCCGCGCCGGCGATTCCGTCCTCGCCAGACAGTCCCAGGGCGCCCGCCGCACCGTTTCCGGCCAGTCCGCCGACGAAGCGGCAATTCTGGATCGTAAGGGCGTTGCCACAGTCCTTGACGTACATGGCGATCGAGTTCTGGCCGGGTGTCCGGTTGTTGTATGCGATGACCACGAAGCCCGAGAACACGGTGGAACCGGGCGTTCCGGAATTCACGCTGACAGCGTTGACAGCGCCGGGCATCAACGGGGTCGGCTCCTGGCCCAGGATGACCGTTTCGTAGGCGATCGGATCGAGTATCCGGAAGTCGGCCGAGAAACCGCCGTAAACACTGACGCCGGTCCGGATTGAGACCGGTTCGGTGTAGATACCGGTGGCAACGTACACGTCCTTGCCGGTTGACTGGGCCATCGTGAATGCGGCGCCGAGCGTCTTGAGCGGCTGCTCGATGCTGCCCGGGTTGGTGTCCTGACCCCACTTGGCCACGAAGATCGCCCCGTCGGTCTTGCCGTCGATGCCGTCGCAGTCCGCGTCACCTCCGCCGGGCGGGTCGTCAGCGCTGACGTACTGGCATTCGCACCCGTTCGCCGGGTTGGCGTCCACGTTGAAGAAACCGTTGTTGCATTCAACGCGGCAGTCCGGGATGGTCCGGTCCGTGTCGCACACGCCGTATCCGTTCGGGACCGTCTGGGCCGAGCAGTTGTTGCCGCACGCGCCGCAGTCCGTGTCGGAGATGTACCGTCCGGTGCCGACCTCGGTGAAGCCTTCGTCGATTTCGCCGTCGCAGTTGTCGTCGATCACGTTGCATTCCTCGGCCGGGAGCTCACAGGCCGTCCAGCCGCCTTCGCCGCAGCGCTGCAAGCCCGTGCAGGTGTAAACCGGTGAATCCGGATCGACCTGTGCCGAAACCGTGCAGACACGGGTGATGTTCGGATCGGGCGTGTCACAGGCGCAGCTTCCGGAAATCGGCACACACTGGTCCATGCCGCCGTCGAACGGCTGGCATTCGTATCCCGGCGGACATTCGCCGCTGTCGACGCAGCCGCGTCCGCAGTACGTGCCGCCGTCACCCAGTTCCACGCACCTGGCGTTTTCCAGGATGCAGTCCGTGTCCAGGACGCACGGGTTGCAGATGGTGGATGTCATCGGGATGCATTGGTAATCGTTGAGTTTGTAGTACCCGTCGTCACATTCGACGACCACGCAGCGCGGAACCGTGCCCGTGACGTCGCATGCCACCGTGGCGTTCGGGAAGATTCCCTCGCAGGATTTGTTGCAGGCGCCGCAGTTTTCTATCGTGCCGTAGAGATCGTCGACCTTGAAGTCCTCGTCCGTACTGCCGTCACAGTCGTCATCGACGCCGTTGCAGGTCTCGACGGCCGGGATCACCGCGCTGCAGGCCCAACCCTTGGAACCCATGCAGATGCCTGTTCCGGTGCAGGTGCCGTACTCGTTGGTCTGGTCGCACGGTTCCCCGTCGCCGATGCCGTCGTCCGGTGTTCCGTTGCAGTCGTCGTCAAGCCCGTTGCATTCCTCGGTCTTCGCTGGACTCGCGTCGCACGCGGTAAAGCCGATTTCCGGGTCGCAGGATTCGTAGCCGTAGCAGGTTCCGAGTTCGTTCGTCACCTGGCACGCGCGCTTGGTGCCTTCGTCCTTGGCGCGACACAGGCACGAACCACTGGGCGGCACGCAGTAACGATCGGCCAGGTCCGGAACGTCCGCGCATTCATAGTTCGACGGACATTCGTCGCCGGTACACGGAACCGTGCAGAACCTGCCCTCGGGGAACTGGATGCACTTGCCGCCCGCGCACTGGTTGTCGGCGGTGCAGGCGGAACACACCTTCGAGAATTCGGGCATGCACAGGAAGATGGTGTCCGGGAAGGTGTTCATGATGCCGGAGCACATGAATCCATCGGGGCAGCCGCCGTCGAGGCAGAGCCTGGTACAGATGAATCCTTCCGGCCCCTCGATGCAGAGGTTGCTGTAGCAATCCTCGTTTTTGGAACATGGAGCGCCGAAGGAACCCGGCTCGATGATGTCGGGACCGGTGTCGCCGACAAAGGTGTCGACGACAACGTCCTCGATGCGGTCGGTGACGACATCCACGGCGCCGTTATCGGGATCGATTACGTCCGCCTCGACCGTGTCAGTGTCCTGCGGGAGGTCCAGCGTCGGGTCCGGGTCCCCGCCGCATGACGCGAACGTCAGGGGGAAGAACAAGAGAACCGGGATCAGTAATGAAATCGGAAAGCTTTGGTACATCGCCCGGAATTTTGCCGACTGGTTCAACATCATTGTCGTCCTCCGTTGGTCTGGCATACCTTGAACCGGTGCCGCTGCGCTGATAGTCCTGAAGGCCATTAAAGAACTTTCTGCGCGGATTTGCAACGGGTTCCAGATCGGCGTTTCGAGGGGCAGGCCAGTCGATCGTTCTGTACAGAGTCCAGCCCCTGTTGAACGAAATCTGTTCCAGCGAGTCCTTGACCCTGGAGATGTCGGAGGCCGGTTCTCGTCGAACCAGTACATAGTCGTAATAGCGCCAGGCCGGATTCTGGGTGAAATCCGGACCCATCTTGGGTGGTGTCATTCCGGGCCGGAAACCGATTGGATTGTGCGGCCGTTCGGCGAATTCCGCGTTGCTGACGCCGCCCTTCGTGACCCCGTAAAGGTGATGGATGTGCCAGAAAGCGCCGGTATTGACGACCTTGCTGTTCTGTTTCTGGGCGACCTTGAGCAGGCGCTTGCCACCGAGGGTCGTATCGAACAGCGCCGGGTACCCGTCAATCTCGCGATCGAATCGCAGGAAACCGTCGGTCACGACTCCGATGCTGACAACGCATGTGATGAAGAGCGCCGCCATCGTCGTCCATTTGATTCGCCGGGGCGCGTCGTCAAGCACCGGCCACGCGAAAAACAGGAGCAGCGCCGGCAGGATATGACGAAGCGAAACGATCGACTGCGCCTGGATGTGGTGCGGCAGGACGATGACCGACACCGCCAGGACGACCGTGAGAATCTCGATGTCGAAGTACCTGAGCTTGCGTCGTTCGCCCGCGGGCACACGCGGCGCACGGCGGACGATCAGCAGCACCATCACCAGCAGCATGACGACCAGGAAAACCGTGTCGTCCGTGGGACGATGGAAGTAGTTAGACACGTAGTTGAAGAAGGTCGAAATCAGTTTGGACGCGTTGTAGTACTTCGGCCCGAAGAAATTGTCGGCCGAGCCGAAGCTGACGCCGGACGAGGAAGGCACGTTTTCGATGAAATAGACTATGAACCACGGCATGAAGAACGTCATCGAAGGAGCGAAAGGAGCCAGCTTGAACGCGCCGTCCCAGAAATCCTCGACGTAAAGCAGCCACAGCACGACCAGAAGCATGCTTGAAAGAAGAAACACGTGTGCGTGCGTGAAAAACGAAAGCAGCAGGAAAACCGAGGTGATCACGCAGTAACGCAGTCCGGCGCGTCTGTCTTTCGCCTTCATGAAGCGCCGATATGCCCCGACGGTGACCAGCATCATCGGCATCGCCAGCAGGAACGCGACGAATCCCAGGTAGAACATCGCGTTGAACACGAAGGGAAACACGAAAAGGGCAAGCCACTTCGAGCGATCGAACGACCGGAGCAGGTAGAGGTAGGAGAGGGGGAAGGTGATGACGTACGCCGACAGAAGCACCTTGTTGGCGAACTCGAGGCTGGGCGTGATGTAGCCGAGCCAGCTTGTCATGTAGTAGTAGAAAAGGTTTGGTTTCGGGACGTCCGGCAGCAGGAAGTAGTCCGGATAGATCGACCCCGGGGCGTTGTAGTTGTGGATGATGTCAACAAGCGCGAGATGCTGCCAGACGTCCTGCATGGGCAGGATCCTGATCAGCCAGATCGGCACAAGCGAACCCGCCGTCAGCAGAACGAAGGCAATCAGAAAGAGACGGTCGGTCCATTTTTGGCCGATTTGGTCGTGTTCGACATTCACGTCGTGATTATATCCATACACTGACCGCATCGACCAGATCTCTTTGAACAGGAATCCCGCCGAACCGGATGGCGAGGTCGGCCGGGCCACCCACGGCCACAGGGTTCGTTAACAGATGCCAGCGAACGTCGAAAATGCTACAATCCCGCGGGTACGCATCTTTTCAGGGGCGACACTTCAGGGGCGATATTTCGCGGGGGACATCTCCCGGCGGGGGCATATGAGGTTTCGGTCTGTTGCGGTTATCTGTTTCGCGACGTTGTGGCTGGTTTCCGGCTGCAGTGACTTCGACACCCCCGCCGACGTAGTCACCGGGGACAGCGGGCGGGATGCGACCGCGATGGACGTTCAGCCCACGGATATGTTCGACGCCGTGTCCGACGCTCCGGAAGACGTAAGACCCGACTCGATAGCGGATGACGTTTCAACCGAGATCCCCGATGTCCACGGGGATGCATCGGACGTCGCGTCCGACGTGGCGGATGACGTTTCCGATGTCCAGGACGTGACCGATACCCTCGACGTGGCCGTGGACACGATCGATCCCGGCGAGCCGGGGTGGCCGTGCGCCGGTGACGAAGAGTGTCTCGACGGTCCGTGCGTTCTCACCGACGACGGTCGATTCTGTACCGGTAAATGCGTGTCCGGGGAATGTCCGGAAGGTTACACCTGCGTCCCGTGGTCGGTTGGCCAGGACGCGCCCGCGCTGGTCTGCATGCCCGAGTTCGTCAATGTCTGCACCCCGTGCCAGGGCGATGCCGAGTGCAACCTGGGTCTGCCCGGAACGGCCGGAATGACCTGCCGGACCCTTGAACCCGAGGGTGGCCGTTTCTGTCTGCCACCCTGCGTGGAACGCTGTCCCGATGGATACGAATGCACCGAATCCGGGCTGGGCGACGGCAAGTCGTGGTGCGTGCCGCTGGCTGGCGAATGCGACTGCTCATGGCTGGCTGTCGACAAGGGTGCGCGGACTTCCTGCACCGTGGGCTCGGCCGGGATTGAGACGCGCTGTTCCGGCTTCAGAACCTGCGGGCTGGACGGACTGTCCGCGTGCAGCGCCCCGCGCCCGGATGGCGAGCGATGCAACGGCAACGACGACGACTGCGATGGCGCCACCGACGAGGCCGGAGCCATCGACTGCACCCTGTACTATTTCGACCTCGACGGCGACGGCGAGGGTCTGGAGTCGGTCGCGCGCTGTTACTGCGCCGCCAACGGCATGTACCGCGCGCTGACGACCGGTGATTGCGACGACTCCAATCCCGATGTGAACGGCTCGGCCGTCGAACAGTGCGACCAGATCGACAACGACTGCGACGGCGTCACCGACGAACCTGGCGCCCAGCGGTGTCGCATGTACTTCCAGGATCTCGATGGCGATGGCGTCGGTGGCGACTTCGGGGCCATGTGCCTCTGCAGCCCGTCCGACGACTTCCCCCTGACTTCTGGCGGCGACTGCGACGACTCCAGCGTCTTTGTCGCGCCCGACGTCTCCGAGGCGTGCAACGGGATTGACGACGATTGCGACGGGTTGACCGATGAAGGCGCCGCGTGGGGGTGTCAGACCTTCTATCTGGACGTCGACGGCGACACTTACGGCCAGGCGGCTTCCGGTCAGTGCATGTGCGCGCCATCCGGCCAGCACACCGCCTCCAAGGTCGGCGACTGCAACGACCAGGTCGCCACCATCAATCCGGCCGCCGTCGAGATCTGCAACGGCCTGGACGACAACTGCGACCTGGTGATGGACCCCGAAGGCAGTTCCGGCTGCGCTGACTGGTTCGCGGATCGTGACGACGACGGATGGGGCGTGCTGTTCGACTCGCGATGCCTGTGCCGCAGCGGCGATGTATACACCACGAAAAAGGTCGGCGACTGCGACGACTCGATGCCGGACGTCAGGCCGGACGCGTACGAGGTCTGCGGCAACAACATCGACGAGGACTGCGACGGCAGCGTCAGCGAACCAGGCGCGTTGACGTGTCAGACGTACCTGGCGGATTCCGACGGCGACGGGTATGGAACAATCGCGAACCAGCAGTGCCTGTGTTCGCCGGTCTATCCCTGGACGGTCGTGGTCGGCGGCGACTGCGACGACTCGACGGCGGCGGTCTCCCCGGTCGCGATCGAGGTCTGCGGCAACGCGGTTGATGACGACTGCGACGCCATGACCGACGAGGCGGGCTGTTCCGGGTGCAGCACCTTCTATCTTGACGTGGATCGCGATGGTTTCGGCGTGACCGGCATGACCGACTGTCTTTCCGCGCCGGACGAGGTGTCGGGATACGTGGCCCGCGCCGGCGGCGACTGCGTCGATTCGAACAATCGCGTCAACCCGGCCGCTGTCGAAGCGTGCAACGGTCTGGACGACAACTGTGACGGCCTGACCGACCCCGACAACTCGGCGGAATGCACGGTCTACTACTTTGACTTTGACGGCGACGGGTACGGCATTTCCGCGAACAGCCGGTGCTTGTGCGCCCCGGTCGGGGACTACAGCGCCGTCGAGGGTGGTGACTGCGACGACAACAACGACCGTGTGGGCGGCGGTGCCGAGTCCTGCAACGGTGTCGACGACAACTGCAACGGACGGGTGGACGAGGAGGGCGCCATCGGGTGCCTGACGTGGTACCTCGACGACGACGGCGACGGCATAGGCGTCGCATCGTCACAGCGCTGCCTGTGCGCGGCCGATGGACGCTATTCGACAAGGGTGGCCGGAGACTGCGACGACGGCAACGTCTCCGTGCGGCCCGGTGTCGTCGACTCATGCAACGGCGTGGACGACAACTGCGACGGTCTGACCGATCCCGAGAATGCCTCGGGTTGCCAGGACTGGTATGTGGACGGCGACGGCGACGGTTACGGAGTTGACGGGCAAGGCAGATGCCTGTGCGCATCGACCGGGGCATGGGTGACCAGGCTTGCCGGCGACTGCAACGACAACGTCAAATCGATCAATCCCGCGACGGTCGAGTTCTGCAACGGCGTGGATGACAACTGCGACGGTCAGACGGACTCCCCGGGTTCCCTCGGGTGCCAGGACTTCTATGCGGATCGCGACCTGGATGGCTGGGGCAATTCGAACGACAAGGCATGTCTTTGCGCGGCGGTGTTTCCATGGACCGTGACGGTCCCGGGCGACTGCGACGACAGCTCGGCCTCGACAGGCCCCGGTGGTAAGGAAGTCTGCAACGACCTTGACGACGACTGTGACGGCGTCACCGACGAATACGGCGCGACAGGCTGTGTCGACTACTATCTGGATACCGACCGCGACGGCTTCGGACTGAATGGATCCGGACTGTGTTCCTGCCATTCCGAGGGCCTGCGCGACGCGACCGCGGCCGGGGACTGCGACGACTCGAATCCGTCGTTGAAACCGGGCGCTGTCGAGGTCTGCAACGGCGTGGACGATGACTGTGACGGCACGAAGGACCCGGCGGACGCCCAGGGGTGCGTGGTTTACATGGCGGACCGTGATTCGGACGGATTCGGCGTTGCTTCGGACACACAGTGCCTGTGCGCCCCCAGTTATCCATACAGCGCTTTGAATCCGGGCGACTGCGACGACACCAGGGCCATGACCAGGCCTGGACGTCCCGAGTCGTGCAACGGTTTCGACGACGACTGCGACGGCGTCACGGACGGTCCGAACTCGACCGGGTGCAAGGGGTATTATCTGGATGCGGACAGCGACGGATACGCGGTTGCGACCAGCATGTGCCTGTGCGGTCCTTCGGCTCCGTACACGCAGACCGAGGCGTTGGGCGATTGCGACGATTCGAACGCGGATATCAACGCCGGCGAAACGGAAGTGTGCGACGGCATCGACAACGACTGCAACGGCACCACGGATGACGACGGAACAGTCGGCTGTCTGACTCGTTATCTGGACGGTGACGGTGACGGATGGGGCGTGGCCGCATTCCAGGTCTGCCGCTGCCAGGTCGAGGCGCCGTACACCGCGACCAGGACGGGCGACTGCAATGACGGCGAGCCCACGGTCGCTCCCAACAAGCCCGAGATCTGCGACGGGCTGGACAACAACTGCGATGGCGTCAAGGATCCGGCGAACACCACCGGCTGCGTCAGCTACTACATTGATTTCGACAAGGATGGCTTCGGTGTCGAAACCGACTACCGCTGTCTGTGCGGTCCGACCGGCTCGTACATCTCGACGGTCGCGGGCGACTGCAACGACTACAACGCGTCGATTAACCCGGGCAGGCAGGAGATCTGCCGCAACGACATCGACGACAACTGCAGCGGCATCCAGGACGAAGAGAACTCGTACGGCTGCGTGGCGTACTTCAAGGACGTGGACACGGATGGCTTCGGGGACCCGGGGTCGACGAAGTGTCTGTGCGGTCCCGGCCTCGAATACAAGGTTACGAACGGCTCTGACTGCTGCGACAAGGACGACCGGGCCTTCCCGCACTCCACCGAGTGGCAGCCCACGATCAGCAGGTGCAACTCCTGGGACTTCGATTGCGATGGTCGCGTGCTGAAGCGGTACAACCTGTCTGGCGGCGGCTGTGACGGGTGGTGGGATGGCTGCGATCTGGCGATTGGATGGTCCGGCGGGGTTCCAGCCTGTGGCGTCCGGGCCACGTATGTCACTGGCGGCTGTGGTCATTGCGGCTTCCTGGGAACCAGTTGCTGCGACGAGGAATCCGATCAGCTTACGCAGATGTGTAACTAGGCGCGTGGTGTGTTGACGACGCGGGGCGTCGTTTCCGGGGTCTTCTGTGATGGATGGTTCGAACGACACGGTCCTGGTGACCGGCGCGGCCGGCTTCATCGGCACATGGGTGTGCCGGAAGCTGATGGATCATGGGCGCCTGGTGATCGGGATCGACAACTTCTGCGACTTCTACGATCCGGCAGTCAAGCACCGCAACGCCGCGGACCTGGCGGCGGCTGGACGTTTTACCCTGGTTTCGGCCGATATCCGTGACCGTGACATGATGGCTTCGGTTGTCGCCCGTTACCGGCCAGGCGTTGTGATTCACCTGGCGGCCATGGCCGGTGTGCGTCCCAGCTTCCAGAACCCGGATTTGTACCGCGACGTCAACGTGAACGGCACGTCAAGCGTGCTGGATGCCGCTGTCGCCGGCGGGGTGTCGCGCGTGTTGTTCGCGTCCAGTTCGTCGGTCTACGGCAACGCGCCAACCGCGCCTTTCCTTGAGGATTTTCCGACGGACAGCCCGCTCAGCCCGTACGCGGCGACCAAGATTGAAGGCGAACGTCTGTGCGCGCGCGTTCGCGAAAATCGCGGCGTTTCTGTCACAAGCCTTCGTCTTTTCACTGTTTTTGGCCCGGGGCAGAGGCCCGATCTGGCGATCCATCGATTTCTGCGAAGTGTAGGCCAGGGCACGCCAATCAAGGTTTTCGGCGACTGGGCATCAAGCCGGGATTACACTTACGCGGGCGACATCGCAGCCGGCATCTGCGCCGCTGTCGATCGCGCGTTGGACTGCGACGTAATCAACCTGGGCGGGTCGCACCCTGTCAGGCTTGATGAACTAATTGGAGTTATTGAAGAAGTTACTGGGCGGTCCGCCGTTATTGAGCGGCTTCCGCACCAGAGAGGCGACGTTGAGCGGACCTGGGCCGATATCGGTCGGGCCGGTCGGTTGCTGGGCTTCGCGCCATCGGTGGCTCTGCCCGAGGGCGTCAGGCGTCAGTGGGAATGGATGAGAAACTAGGGGTTACTGTTGTTCCGAGGATGTGACTGTCCGGAGGTTGGTCATGACAAGGTGTTCAGGGGGCGTGCTTCTGGGATTGCTGGTTCTGTCTGTTTCGGCCGGTGCCCGCGCGCAGGAGACCGCGTGCATGGAGCCGCCCGAGTTTGTCGGATGCCCGACGGGGGCTCCGGCGTTCAATCTTTCCGGTGAGCCGGACAAGGCCGGCGTGGTGCGGTACCTCAACGTCGGCGACGAGTTGATCGTGACCGGTGGCGAGGGCGCCATGGAGTCGGTGTCGATCTGGGGCGTGGACTCCTGTGGCCTGTGGCTTCAGTTCGCCGTGGCGGACCCACAGGTGGCCGAGAACCCGGTTCCATTGAAGAAGCCGACGTATCGTCCGTTCGCGGCGGTCAGGAAGAACGTGTTCAAGGTCGACGCGCTGGGGCTCAGCTTTCAGTTAAGGCAGGTCCATCCGGGGCGTTTCAAGGTGACGCTGCTTAAGGACATGGCGCCAGCTCCCGTCGAACAGCTTGTTGAGGCTGAGTAACCTGTTGATTTTGCTGGTATAATGCTTCGACTTCCGAGCCTCGTCGTCCCGGTCCACGGTCCCGCGGCGCTTGCCGCCGCGGTCAGATACGGGGCGGACAACGTAACCATCCGCGGCTGGCCGTCCAGACCATCCGATTCCAGTGTGGTTGAGCGCGGTGGATTCCTGCCGGGATTCAGGCCCGAGGACGTGGCGGCGGCGGTGGAGTTCTGTGCCTCGCGAAGCATCGGAGTGCGCGTCCCCATTCAGGGGGCGTTGACCTCGGGCGGTATTCAGGCGGCGCTGGACCTCGCAGGCGGCTTCATCGAGGTCGGAGTCGGTACCTTCGTGGTTTCCGACCCGGGACTGGCGATTGCGATCGGACATTCGTTTCCGGACGCGGTCCTGCTGGCGGGCGAGGGCATGATGGTGGGCAGTGTCGCCACGGCCCACGCGATTCGCAATCTGGGATTCAAGGGGATCGTGGCGCCGTCGGGCGTAGGCCTTGCGACCATCGCTGACATCAGGCGCGAGACCGATCTCGGGGTCGAGGTTTCCCTTTTCGGGGCCAGACCTGTCGCCCTTTGCCACATCTGTTCGCTTTCACAGTATTTCATGGGCGTGCCGTGCGAAGGTCCGACCTTCGGCGTCTGTCGTGGTCCTTTTGATGCCGCGGCCATCTCGCCCGGCATGGAAGCCGCCCTGGCCGCAGGGGCTCGTTCACGCTGGCTCGACATGCGTTTCTACTCGGCGCTGGCGGCGCTTCCAGCCCTTCTCCAGGCGGGCGTCGATTCGGTGACAATCGACACCGATCGCCGCAGTTCGGGCGCGGTGCGCCTGCTGGTCCGCGTCTTCCGGTCCGCGCTGGATTCGGCAGGCGCGTCCGCCTTCGACGGCACCGCTTTCCGTCTTCGCGAGGCCTGGCTGGCCGACATCCGCCGCGCTTCGATGCACGACGTGGTGACTCCCGGCTTCTTCGGTGATGCCGCCAACTGGCGTGGCGACGAGCCTGAATCGGTGGTGTTCCTTGCGGCAAGGGCGTTCGAGCCCGTCATCACCGACATCGAATCCGATTCGGAAGATGGGGTGCGCTGAAGTGGAAGATTTTGCACAGGATCTGCCCCCAATCAGGCTTGTGGCCGTACAGGTGTCGGGCGACCCTTCGTTGCTGGCGGGCGCCGGCGCCGACCGTGCGTGGGTCGGTGTACGCGGCTGCGCCGAACTGTTCCTTGCCCTCTGCGCGGACGGAACGATGCGCCGATGGCTGACCGCCGCGCGGCAGGTCGGGAAGCGCGTCGGCCTGTGTTCACCCGTGATCGTGCCCGCGCCTCTTCACGATGACGTGGTGGAAGCGATCAAGGGGCTGGCCGGCCTGGCTGACCGGGTGATGACCGGCGACCTCGGGGTGGCCTCGCGAATCGGTGACAGGATTCCGGTGTCCTGGTGCGGCAACGTCCGCAACGCGGAACACGCGAGGTTCCTGCGTTCGATCGGGATCGAGGGCGTGCGCATGATCACGCCGGTATCAGCGGGATGCCGCGACATCAACCGCATAGTCGATCTTGAAGTGCCCGCGTTCGGTCGGATCCCGCTGGCGTTCATGCCGGAGTGCGTGTTTCGGGCGATTGACCGCTCGTTCGACTGTCCCGGCGCATGTATCGCCGCGACCGCCCGGGACTCGGGTCAGTTCAGCATCGGCGCCGTAACCGACGAGGACGTGTCCGGGCAGGGCATCTCGCCGCAGTCCGTGATCTCATCGCTGCTCGACGTCACTCCGCAGTCGCTGCTGTCGGCCCTGTCCAACGCGGCTCCCCGGTCTATCTCGGAGGCGCTGTCCTTTGTTTCCCGGACCGTCCGGCCCCAGCCCAGCACCGGGCTTGCCAGCGTCATCGTCAGACCGTGCTTCGTCGAATCCGGGGACTTCCTTGATCTGTCTCCGGTGATGAAACCTTTTGGTCGTGACACAAGCGCCGTGGTCGAAACCTCCGGTCTTGATGCCGACGAGGTGCGCGCCGCGGTCGACGCCCTTCGCGAGGGTGACCTGGTTACGACATCGCGCCCGCTGTTCGTGACCGAGCAGGACGAGTTGCCTCTGCCTTCCACTTATTGACAGAATTTTTTGACACCACGGGTCCGGGTGGATACGAATTTTGGATGAACGCCCTTACAATATCGCCAGCCGCGGCGACCTGCCTTCGCGGCCATTTATTTGCGGACATTCGCCCGGGAGTTGCCAGATGAAACATGATTCCATCGCCGTAATCGATTTCGGTGGCCAGTACGCACATCTGATCGCGACCAAGGTCCGCCGCAGCGGTGTCCTGGCCGAGATCCGCCAGCCCGAGGACCCGATCGAGATGTTCCAGGGGTATCGGGGAATCATCCTCTCGGGCAGTCCGTCGCTTTCGGCCTTCGGCGAGGAAAGCGAGTGGAACAAGGGCATCTTCGAACTGGACATCCCGATCCTGGGGTTCTGCTTCGGTCACCAGGAGATCGCCAAGTACTACGGCGGCAAGGTGATGCACGGGGGCCGCGAGTGGGGTCTGGCAACGCTGGACATCATCGTGGACCACCCGATCTTCAAGGGACTGGCCAGACAGGAAACGGTCTGGATGTCCCATTTCGACACCGTCAGCGAGATTGGCCCGGACTTCGTGGAATACGCTTACTCGCGGCTGGGCGAGACCGGAAAAGAACACCGCCTTGCCGCTATCGGCAGCGACAAGTACCGCAGGTACGGATTCCAGTTCCATCCCGAGGTCGAGAACAGCGTCCACGGCGACCAGATGATCGCGAATTTCGTGTACGAGATCTGCAAGTGCCGGAAATCCTGGTCGATGGAAGCATACCTGGCCGAGCAGGTGCAGCGCGTGCGCGAGCAGGTGGGCGACAGGTCGGTCTTCCTGCTGGCGTCGGGCGGCGTTGACTCGACCGTTGCCGCGAAGCTGTTCGGGCTGGCGATCGGCGCGGACCGCCTGCATCTGCTGCACGTGGACAACGGCATGATGCGCAAGGGTGAAAGCGCCCGCGTCCTGAAGATGTACGCGGACCTCGGCCTGGATCGCAACCTTCACTTCGTGGACGCGACCGACGAGTTCCTGGCCGCTGTCGGGAAGGAAGTCGACCCCGAAAAGAAGCGTCGCGCCATCGGCAACCAGTTCATCACCGTATTTGAGCGCGAGGCGAAGCGCCTGGGGATCGAAGGGCACCTGCTGGGGCAGGGCACGATCTACCCGGACACGATTGAGACCGGCGGCACCAAACGCGCCGACACGATCAAGACCCACCACAACCGCGTTCCGGTCATCGAGAAGATGATCGCGGAAGGCAAGGTGATCGAGCCGCTGGCGGAACTGTACAAGGTCGAGGTTCGCGAGTTGGGCGAAAAGCTGGGCATCCCGCGCGAGGCGATCTGGCGGCATCCTTTCCCGGGTCCGGGGCTGGGCGTACGCCTGTTGTGCAGCAACGGCACGGCGCCGATCGAAGATGTCCCGGCGCTGCAGGCGGCGGTCGATCCGATCGCGAAGCAGTTCGGCCTGCACGCCCGCGTCCTGCCGATCAAGTCGGTCGGCGTCAAGGCCGACCTGCGTTCGTACGAGCATCCGGTGATGCTGACCGGCGCCGCGGACTTCACCCGTCTGCAGGAAGCGGCCGGCACCATCCTGAAAGAGATTCAGGGCATCAACCGCTGTATCTGGAACCTGGGAACCGTCGCCCCCGACACCATCGAGGTCATCGAGGGTTACATGACACGCGACCGTCTGGACCTGCTGCGTGAAGCCGACCAGATCGTGATGGACGCGCTGCGCGACCACGGTCTGTACGACAGCATCTGGCAGTGCCCGACCGCCATGGTTCCCCTGCGCATCAACGGCGTGGGTAGCGAACTGGTCATCGTCCGCCCGATCAAGTCCGAGCGCGCCATGTCCGCCACGGCAGCCGAACTGCCGGACCCGGTCCTGACCGAGATCCGCCGCGGCATCAACCGCCTGTCCAGTATCAGCGGCCTTACCCTCGACCTGACCAGCAAGCCCCCCGGCACCATTGAGTGGGAGTAGGTCATATTCAGCGGCGGATCAGCCGCGGTTGATCAATTTCAGGATTGCGTCGCCCCATTCATCCAGGAAGTGCCGGCCGATACCGCCGATGCGTCCCAGGGCTTCGATGGTGGTTGGTTTTTCGATGGCGATCTGGCGCATGGACTTGTCGGTAAGAATGCGGAATGCCGGGATGCCGTGACCGCGGGCGATGTCCAGGCGCCACGCCTTCAGGCTGGCCATCAGCACCTTGTCCGGCGGCGTGGCCTGCAGGTCGTCCTCACCTTCGTCAGTGTCCGGCGACGGGGCCGCTGAGGCGGATCTCTTCTTGAGGATCGCGCGGCGTTTCGGGGCGGCTCCGGCCGGCTTGTCGGGACGCTCCTCGATCGAGATGTCCCCGGCCTGCGGGTTCTCAAGCGACATGCCGAAGTTCGTGATGTGCGCGCGCCGGAAATTGACGACTCGACCATCATCGCCCTGCCACTGGTCATCCTCGAAGCGCACCAGCCCGATCCTGCCGAGCGACGACATCAGGTGTTCGAAGAAGGTGCGGTCCGGGTTGCCCGACGGAACGATGCGTTTATAAAGGCTGCCTGTCGCCTGACCGTCCTGGGCCCGCAGCGCGGACAACACGCATGACGCCAGGTCAAGCTCGCGTTCGTCGGCCGGCCTGAACCGCCTGGAAAGCGCCTGATCCGGGCGGCAGTTGTCGCACAGGCCGCACCTGAAGTCCCCGGGCTCGCCAAAGTGCTTGACCAGCCTTGCCATTCTGCACTCGGAGCCCTTGACCAGGTCGTGCACCATGTCGATCTGGGCCTCGCGGTGCTCGCGGATGACCGAGTAGGTCGTCTTGTACGCGCCGTCGGCCGGGAACACGCGATCGTTCTCGTCAACGGTGACGCCTTCGTGGACCCACAGCTTGGACACCGCGTTTTCAGCGACTTCCGGTTCAAGGCCGCAGGTCGAGATCAACGCCTCGCGGTCGATTCCGGTCGGGGGGATCATGTTTCTCAGCGAGACAAGCGTGGCAAGGGGAGGGTAGTCCTTCTCGAAAAAGCTCTCGTGAACCTTGCGGTCGCCCCAGGAATAGAACAGCAGGGCGCGCGCGGGCAGTCCGTCCCGGCCCGCGCGGCCGATCTCCTGGTAGTAAGCCTCGACCGAGCCCGGCATGGCCATGTGGAGGACCGTGCGCACATCGGCCTTGTCCACGCCCATCCCGAAAGCCACGGTTGCCACGATGACGTCGATGTATCCGCCCAGGAAAGCGTCCTGGACCTCTTTCCGGCGCGACGCCTTCATACCCGCGTGGTAGGGCTCGCACTCGAACCCCGACGATAACACCTTTGCCACATCCTCGGCCTCGCGACGGCTGGGCACATACACTATCGCCGGCCTGCGATCGGGGTCGGCAAGCACGCGCACGGCCTCGGACAGTCTTGAGGCGCGGGGCGCCTCGACCATCTCGATCGCCAGGTTGTCTCGCCTGAAGCCGTTGATGAACCGGACCGCCTGCGGGATTCCCAGTTGTTCGCAGATGTCGTCCTGGACGCGCGTGGTGGCGGTGGCCGTCATCGCCAGGACCGGAGCCGGCATCAACATCGGCAGACGATCCTTCAGCAGGCGGTAGTCCGGACGGAAGTCGTGTCCCCACGAGCTGATGCAGTGGGCCTCGTCGACGGCGATCAACGTCGGCCGCCGTTTGGCGATCATCTCGGGGAAGCCTGCGACTGAAAGGCGTTCCGGCGCAATCATGAAGAAGTCCAGGACGCCGGCCAGGTATTCCTTGCACGCGTTGCGGGAATCCTCGCGCGAGAGGCCGGAGTGCAGGCAGCGGGCCTTCAGACCCATGTCGCCCAGGTGCGCGACCTGGTCTTCCATCAGCGCGATCAGAGGGCTGATCACAAGGGTCGTGCCGCCCCGCGCCACGCCTGGAAGCTGGTAACACAGGGACTTGCCGCTGCCGGTCGGCATGACCAGCAGGGAATTGCGGCCATGCGTGACGGCCTGGCATACCTGCAGTTGATGAGGCCTGAAGTCCTGGAAATGAAAGCGTTCACGCAGGACGCGCAAGAGATTGTCGGCGTCGTGCGCGCGGGAAACCGGCGTTGCGGGCGAATGTGATTCGCCCATACGGACCCCGGCGGGCGAATTGTCATTCGCCCCTACGCGAGAACCCGTCCCAGGCCCGTCGAGAGGCTGCGCGACCTTCCGTCGCGGGTCCGGGCCGCGTTGACACACGCCGAGAACTTCGACGACATAGTCCTCGATGCCCTTCATGAAGTTGTCGAACGAGTCCTGACCCTTCTCCATCCGTTTCAGGCGCAGTTCCCACTCGCCGGTCATCGACGGGCTGCGCACCGACTCGTCCACGACCGAGATAAGCGCTATCCCGTCGTCGGTGGCTTTCAGCGCCTTGCCCATTCGCTCGACGTATCCGCGTTGAATCAGCGTTTCAAGCGTTGCGGCGCGCGTGGCCGGCGTGCCCAGCCCGCGTTCGCTCATCGCGTTTTCCAGATCCTTGTCATCCAGGGTTTTTCCGGCCGTTTCCATCGCGGTCAGCAGGCTTGCGTCGTTGAACCGCTTGGGGGGCTTGGTTTCCTTGGTCTGGACGTCAACGTCGGTTACCGGGCGTTCCTGTCCGGCGGCCAGCCCGTCAGGCAGGTTGACATCGTCCCCGCCTTCACCGTCCGCACCAGCCTGCGCGGCGGCTTTCTTCCCCCTGGCGACCTTCTTTTCCGTCCCGATGTCCAGGACCTTCCAGCCCCACTGCGTCACGACCGTGCCTGAAGAACGGAAGTGGTCGCGGATCGTCGCCGCCACATCCTGGGCGGGCGAACCGCCATCGGCGTCTGTCGGGTCCTGCGGGCTTTCGACAACGGTTATGACAGACGTGACCCTTGTCTTGTACGGGTCGTGCCAGGCCATCAGCAGCCGTCGGCACACCAGGTCGTACACGGCCGCCTCGTCTTTTGAAAGGCGCGCGCGGTCGGCCCTGGTGGGGGTCGGGATGATGGCGTGGTGGTCGGAAACCTTGGAATCGTCGACAAAGCGCGGCCCCAGCTTGTCACGCCCGGTCCCCGGAGCGATCAACCCCGGATAGGCTGGCGTGATCGCGGCCAGGACTCCGTCCAGCGCGTCGGCCACGTCGTGGGTCAGGTACCGGCTGTCGGTTCTTGGATATGTCAGCAACTTATGCTGTTCGTACAGTGACTGCGCTACCTTTAATGTCTGGTCCGCGGTCAGCCCGAAAAGACGGTTGGCGTGGCGCTGCAACTCGGTCAGGTCATACAGCAGCGGCGCCGGCATCGCCTTGTCCGTGCCGGTCAGCGACTCGACGCGACCAGGGCGCCCCATCACGCGAGCCTTGATCTGCTTGCCCGCCAGCCCGTCGGACGGCAGTCTTTCCGGTTTGCGGCCGTCGGCGCTTTCAGAAACGTTCGGGTCGAACCACAGCCCGGTGTAGCCCTGCGGCCCCTTGTCCCCGAACTGCGCCTGAACCTCGACGTACTTCTCGGGCTTGAAGCCCTGGATGGCGAGTTCGCGGTCGACCAGCATGGCCAGGGTCGGCGTCTGAACGCGACCCACCGAAAGAAGACCCTTCTTTGACACACTGTCGCCGAACCTTAAGGAATAGCCTCGCGACAGGTTCATCCCGACCAGCCAGTCGGCGCGTCCACGCGCGACCGCCGCCTGACCCAGGTTTGCGAAATCCGCGCCGGGCCTGAGCCCCTTGAAGCCCGCCTTGATCGCCTCGGCGGTCAGCGACGAGATCCACAGGCGTTTTACAGGCTTGTCGCATCCGGCCATCTCGTAGACATACCGGAAGATCAGCTCGCCCTCGCGCCCCGCGTCGGTGGCGCACACGACCGCCTCGACGTCGTCGCGGTTCAGCAGTTTCTTGACCACCTCGAACTGGTCGGCGGTCCCTGGCAGGACCTTCAGTTGCCAGTCTTTTGGCAGGATCGGCAGACGGTTCCAGGCCCACCGCTTCCATTCAGGATTGATTTCATGCGGTTCGGCGATACTGACCAGGTGTCCGATCGCCCATGTGACTATCCAGTCGTTCCCCTGAAGGCACCCCGCACCCTTGCGATCGGCGCCGAGCACCTTCGCGATATCCCTGGCCATGGCCGGTTTTTCTGCAAGAACGACGGTGTACAAAGGCGTACCTTCAAGTCGGACTGGTCAGTCCCGCGCATTGTACCCGATGAAGGGCGGTCGGGAAAGGTGTGGGGGAAGGGAAGCGGGACGGGGATCCGCGTCAGTCCTCGCGCTTGCCGTACATCTTGTCGAGCTGCATCAGGGCGCCCATGCTGCCGTTGGCCATGGTCAGCTTCGCGATCGCGTCGGAGGTCTGCTTTTCTTCCTCAACCTGCTCCTTGACGAACCACTGCAGGAAGACCTCGGCCGCGTACTCCTTGGTTTCCTTTGCCAGGGCGTACAGCATGTTGATGCGGCTGGTGACGTACTTTTCGTGCTTCAGCGCTGCCTCGAAAGCGGCCAGCGGGGACTTGAATTCGGTTTCGACTTCGCCCATCGGCAGAGCCTTGACGGGCTCGCCGACGTCCTGCAGGAACTCACGGATCTTCATGGCGTGGGCGACTTCCTCTTTGGCCTGCGCCTTCATCCACTGCGCGAATCCGCCCCAGTTCTCGTGTTCCAGCCAGTTCGACATCGAGAGGTACAGGTAGGCGGCGTAGAATTCTTCCTGGATCTGCTTGTTCAGTTCGGTGTAAAGCTTCTTTTCCATTTTGAGACTCCTTTATAAGCATGCCGAAAACGGCTATTTCCAAAAAAACCGCGGGAGTGGAACTTCGGCGAACGTTCGCCGTCGCCGCGCCCGTTCAAGTACAATAAACACCCGATTCCGGTTTGTTAAGGGTCCAAATGCATTTTGTGTGCAAATTGGCGGTGATTGAATGTTACGTGTGTCATTGATCCTTGTCCTGTTCCTGTCATTGCTGACCGGTTGCCCGGCTTCGAGCCCGGATGTGCGGCAGGATCGTCCGGATTCGACGTTGGCCGCCGCACCAGCCTCCCAGGACCCGAACCTGGATGTCGCCAATCTGCCGGATCGCACGGCGCTGATGGTGGGGGGCATTCTGCGAGACGTGACGACGGCCAGGCGACTGGATCTGCTGGCGCCACTGGTCGCGCGCGGCATCGATCGCGAAGCGCACGCTGCCTATATCAAGGCGGAGGCCTCGCGCGAAAAGTCCGTCAGGGCGCTGCGGATGCAGTCGCTGTGCATGAAGGCGGTCGGCTCGATTCCCCCCGACATGGATCTGATGGCGATGGCCACATCGTTCATGACGGATGAAGTCGCCGGTTACTACGACTGGGAGCGTAAGACGCTGTTCGTCTGCGACTGGTCCCTGGTTGAGGATCAAGACGCGGTCCTGGCGCACGAAATGACCCACGTCCTTCAGGACCAGCATTTCGGCCTTGCCCGCATATCGGACCCGATCGAGGGGATTTCCGAGCCGTTTTCCGCGGGCCTGGCAGTCGCCGAGGGAGACGCGATGGCGACGATGGCCGCCACCCTCGGCGTGGATCCCGTGCGCAACAACCGGATACTGTACGAGATGGCCGACGCGATGCAGAAGGAACTGGCGGGCGGGGATGCGGATGGCGGCCAGGGAGTTTCGTCAACGGTTCCGAACATAGTCGAGCTGGCCTTCATGTGGTACTACATCG
>JAGOFO010000123.1 GCA_017997155.1 Myxococcota bacterium | reverse complement strand
TGAGATCATCATGGCAAGAGTACAGGCGACCAGATTCCGGGTCTTTCGCATACAAACCTTTGTGATGAAAGCCCGTACGATTTTACGGGTGTATGACCCCTGGTGTCAAAGTAACGGGTTGTCCAGACGTGTCCTTGCGTGTGGCTTGCGTCGCCTGCCCGGCGGTGGTATGCAGGGCGTGCGGCTTATTGGGGAAGTGAAGTGATGGCGAGACGGACCTTGTTGCCCCTGTGTTCATGCCTTGTGTTTTTGTCGGTGTCTGTGGTCGCGCGTGCGCAGACGCCCGAGCCGTTGCCTTGCGGCACGGTTCCGGCGGGAATGGCATGTGTTCCCGGCGGATCGTTCATCCGGGGTTCGGACGACGGTCCGGCCGACTCGCGCCCGGCCTCGACGGTCTGGGTTCAGACGTTTGTCATTGACGTCAACGAGGTCACTGTCAGGGACTTTTTCGCGTGCGTGAAGGAAAAAAAGTGTCCCAAGGCCGGGCCGCTGTATACCGGATTCAGCGAACCGGATATGCCGATCAACGGTATAAGCTGGTTTGACGCGGACAACTATTGTCGCGTTCATGGCAAGCGCCTTCCGACCGAGGCGGAATGGGAGAAGGCCGCGCGCGGGACCGATGGACGCATTTTTCCGTGGGGCAACGAACCCGCCACCTGCGAAAGGGCGATTATCGAGGACAAGTCGGGGAAGGGGTGCGGGCGAAAGAAGCCGGGCAGTCATCCCGAGAAGGGGCGTCCATGGGCGATCGGATCTCGTCCTGCCAATCCGTACGGGATTTTCGATATGGCCGGCAACAGCTACGAATGGGTCAACGACTGGTACACGAAGAGTTGGGCCGCTTGCGGCGAGGCTTGCGCCGGTGTTGATCCCAGGGGGCCGTGCGACGGTGCCGCAAAGTGCCCGGGATACAGACAGCGTTCCGTAAGGGGCGGTTCATGGTACTGGCCGGCCGATAACGCAAGGACGTTCCACAGGCGGGCGTACATCCCGTTGAACAAGCCGGCGCATCACTTTGGTTTCAGGTGTGCCGCATCCGTCGAATGAGCCTGATCGGGTTCAGATAATCCAGGAACATCAGCAACACGAAGATGCAGGCCCCGGCCAGGAACCACCAGAAGCCGTCGATGGCGATCAGAACCGAGATGGCGCCTCCGGTGACCAGGTAGAGCACGCCGGTCCATGGATAGCCCGGAAGCCTTTTGGAGGGCCTGATGCACAGTTTTCGGTTGAAGACGAAAACCGTTGAGACCGTCAGGCAGGAAAGGACGATCATCACGCCGCCCGTGACCGTTATCAGGAACGAGAAGCTGCCGCTCAGCACCAGCAGGGACGAGATAATCGCCTGGAAGACCAGGGCGCGTTCGGGTGTCTGCCGCGGCCCCGAGAGCTTCGCCAGACCAGTCCAGATCTGTCCGTCCTGAGCCATTGCCATGGTGATGCGTGAGCCGGCCATGACCGTGGCGTTCAGTCCCGCGACGATTGCCATCGCCAGTAGAATTCCGAACACATCCTGTCCGATATCGCCGAAGAGGCTTGTCGCCACCGCGACACCGGCATTCTGGGTCTGGGCCAGGTCGGGCAGGGGAATGACCGCCAGGAACGACATGTTGAGGATGAAGAAGATTCCGGTCGTTGCGAGCATCGCAAGCAGGATGACGCGGGGAATGTTCACCTTGGGCCGGTGGATTTCGCTTCCAAGATAAGTGATGACATTCCAGCCCGAGTACGTGAAGAAAACCGCGCAGAACGCCGTTGTCAGCTTGCCGAAATCGAAGACCGCCGGCGCCGCCTGTGCCGCGCGCGGGGTGGTTTCACCGCTGGCGGCGGCGAACCCGACCACAACGAACACCAGGATCGGGATCAGCGTGACCAGAAGCTGCGTCTTGCCCGAGAGCGACAGACCGGCCACGTTGATGGCCGTCGACAGCCAGATCAGGGCGAGCCCGACGAGCAGCGCCGGCGTCACATGGATGAAGCCAAGCGAGACGATTGGATTGTTCAGGGCGCCGCCCATGGATGTCTGGGAAAGGGTGGCGGTGACGCCTACCGCCAGTGTGGCGATGGAACCTGGAAAGCATCCGAAGATCGACAGCCATCCCCAGGCCTTTGCAGGTCGCGGACCGTACGCCTCGTAAAGGAATCTGTAGTCTCCGCCGGCCTTGGGAAAGAGCGTTCCAAGCTGCGCGTATACCTGCGCGCCCGCGGCGGCCATCAGGGTCCCGATCAACCAGATCCCCAGATATGCCCAGATGCCCGGCGAGGCCTTGGCGACCTCGGCGGGCGTCAGGAAGATGCCGATGCCTACCATGTTGCCGATGACGACCGCCACCGACGACACCAGGGACAGTTTCCTGGAATCCTGCGAGGGGCTTGGCAAGACTGGGCGCTTTCTTCTGCTGGGGGCCATCTGTTTCCCGGGTGGCAGAAAAGTCAAAATTGGGCCTGCGCGTATGATACCAGTGTTTACGGAACTGACTAAGAAAACGCCCGCCACCGTCGCCGGCGGGCGAGGGGAACAAGGCGGGTTACCGTTCCCGGACGAATCGATCCGTTGACTGGCGCCAATACCCCGATGATACTTGTGTTGGCTGAAAAAGCGCAGCCGTCGGTGGGCTTGGTCGCGAAGGCATGGCGCCGATGCGTTTTCTTGATTTCGATATCCTGACGGGAAGGTGGCGAAATGGACAACGGCACAACGATCAGCCTGAAGTTTACGAACCGGCCGAAGAACGGCTGGGGGATGGTCAAGTCGATTCTGGCGGGAAGACCCGCGCAGGCTCCCGAGGAACGACTTGGCGTGCGTTTTGAATCGGAGTGGCTCGGCGCCGTGGCCGATCCGAAGACGCTGGCCGGGTACCGCCGGGTCTGCGGACTGAAGGAAGACGGAAAGCTGCCGATGCTTTACGTTCACGCCATGGCGATGCCGCTGCACATGGCAATGTTCACCAGTCCGAGTTTCCCGCTGCGGTTGTTCGGCCTGCTTCACTTCAGCAACAGCACCGACGCGCTGCGCCCGATCCGTGATGACGAAAGGATGGATCTCAGGGCGCGCATAGAGGGCATCACGCCAAGTCCGCGTGGTCAGATGTTCACGATCCTGACCGACGTCAGCGTGGATGGGACGATCGTCTGGCGCGAAACCAGCGTCTATCTGTCGCCACTGCCCGCGGGCGCCCGGAAGAAGACCTACAAGCCGGCCGGTCAGGCATCCGCGGAACCGGACTGGGGCGAACCGGTGGCCGAGTGGTCACTGAAGGCCGACGCGGGCAGGAAGTTCTCGGGACCAGCGGGTGATCCGAACCCAATCCACATGTCGGCGATCACCGCGAAGATGTTCGGTTTCAAGCGGGCAATCGCCCACGGCATGTACTCGGCCGCGCGCTGCCTGGCAGTCATGGAACGGAATAGACCGGTTGAAGTGCCCTGCCGTTTCGAGGTCAGGTTCAAGAAACCACTCTTCATCCCGGGATCGGTCGCGCTGCACACCGCTGCGGAAGAAGATGGCACCAGATTCGTGTTGAAGGTAAAGCCGCGAGGCGAGCCGCATATCGATGGACGGTTCACGAAAGCCGAGGCCTGGGACTGATTCAGAACGCCGCGGGTCGCAGTTCACAAAATCCGGCCAAGATTCTCCAGACAGATGCGCGCCCAGGTTTCCAGTTCGTCTGGACGGCCGATAAGTTCGGCCGGCGACACGAAGCCGTCATCCACCAGTTCATCCTCACGCGAACGTACGACCGGCGACTCGACGACCAACCTGTGTACGACTCCCAGGTGAACCCTGCCGACCGGGTTCGAGTCGTCATTGATCAGGCCGCGGACATCATTCGAGACGATGCCGGGCAGATCGACCTCTTCGGTCAGCTCGCGAGTGAAGGCGGTTTCGTAAAGATCCGGCCCTGACAGGGCGTCGCAGGCCGACATGTGGCCACCGACGCCGACCGACACCAGACCGAACAGCCGGGACTCGCCTCCCTTGACGCCGCGTCGGTACTTGAACACCCGGCCTTCGCAGAAAAAGATTGCGTACGGGATGAGTTGCTTGAAGTCCCCGTCGTTCTCGGCCCTTGAACGCGGCATGAAGCGACCTGCCGCGACAAGCGCGCGGATACCGTCCCGATCGAAAGGCATGAATCCCTGGAAGCAGGGCACGTCCGTCCGGGGAACCACCAGAACCATTTCGTCATCTTTCGCGGACATAACGCCCCCCGCGCCTAGTCGGTCATATCCTTCATGACACTCTCGATCAGTTCGCAGGAGGGTTTGTATCCCAGGTTGCACGACTTGAACAGAGCCTCGGCGCCGGTCTGGATCGCATCCTCGGTGCCGATGTCCTTCAGCAGTATCACCGCTTGAAGAGCGCATCCGAGCGCGTTGTCGGCGGCACACGAACGTCCCGCGGCGACCTCGGCCTCGGCAACGTTCTTCGGTCCGCCCTTGCCCTCGTAAACGCACTGCGCGAAAAGCAGGCAGGAATCGGTCACACCCATGTTGCATGCGCGCCTGAAGTAGTCCCTGGCAAGCGCGTAGCGGCTTTTCCTGGTTGCCGGGTCGAGTGTCGTGTCCTCCTCGGCCTGGGTCCACATCACGGAACCGGCCGACGCGCAGGCCACTCCAGAACCGTAGTTGCACGATTCGACGCTGCTGAGGAAAGCGGGGTCATCGGCCGTTGGCGCACCCGCGTCTTTCTTGACCTGACTGGCGCCACAGCCGATTGAAACCACGATCACCAGCAAGCCCAGACACGAAACAACGCCCAACCCGAACCTTCCGGACATGGCCTACCTCCGCATAACCAATTGGTAACAGGTTTGTAGCATGTTGGGTCGAGGGTGCGCAACAACAACAATCGGTGAGTAGGAAATGCCTGGTTTATCAGGAAACGAAAAGGTCCTTTGACGCGAAGCCCGGGTCGGTCGTCAGGTTCACGCCGAGCCTGCGCAACCCGGCCTCGTCCCCGGGAGTGGGAAGATGCGTCATGTGCATCTCGCAGCCTGCAAGGTCCTTCAGCTTTTCCATGGCCAGGCACGCGGTTGGATTCGTGGTGGCGCAGATACTCAGGGTGATCAGCGTCTCCTTGACATCCAGGCTGACGCCCTTCTCCCTGAAGACGCCCTTTTTCAGACATCCGATCGACTCGATGATGTTCGGCGAAAGCAGGTGCAGGCGATCTGGCACGCCTGACAGCTTCTTGATGGCGTTCAGAATCACAGCCGAGGCCGCGTGCATCAGATGCGAGTTGTGTCCGGTCACGATGCTGCCGTCCGGTAGTTCCAGGGCGGCCCCGCAGTATGCGTCCTCGTTTCCCTTGCCTTTGTTTTCCGCGTCCAGGGCCGCCTGTCTGGCTGGAGCGACCAGACATCTGTCCAGCGGCGAGATCTCAAGTTCATCCATCAGCAGCTTGCAGCGTTCGACCGATTCTGGATCCGCGAGTCCCATCACATACTCGGCGCTGTACCTGAAATAGCGCCTGATGATTTCCTGTCTGGCGGCGGCGCGGCAGGCTTCGTCGTCCACAATCCCGAACCCGGCCCGGTTCACGCCCATCTCGGTAGGAGACCGGTAGACATGCTCGTCACCCATGATCCTGGCAAGGATGCGCTTGACGATGGGGAAGGCCTCGACATCACGGTTGTAGTTGACGGCTTTCTCGCCGCACGCCTCAAGATGAAACGGGTCGATCAGATTGATATCGCGCAGGTCGGCGGTCGCCGCCTCGTACGCGACGTTGACCGGGTGTTTCAGGGGCAGGTTCCAGATCGGGAACGTCTCGAACTTCGCGTAACCGGCGCGAACGCCCCTGACATGTTCATGGTAGACCTGGGACAGACAGGTGGCCAGCTTGCCGCTGCCGGGCCCCGGGCCGGTGACGATCACCAGCGGCCGGGTGGTCTCGATGTACGGATTGGCCCCGTACCCGTCAGGGCTGACGATCAGGTCGACGTCGGTTGGATAGCCGCGTGTCGCGCGATGCAGGAAGACCGGCACGCCGCGCCTTGACAGCTTATCGCGGAAGGAACAAGCGCCGGGCTGCTCATCGAACCTTGTGACCACGACACCGCGAACCGAGATCCCGCGGTCGCGCAGGTCATCGATCAGTTTCAGAGCGTCGTACTCGTAGGTGATCCCGAAATCGGCGCGCATCTTGCGGCGTTCGATGTCGCCCGCATGAATGCAGACGAGCAGTTCGGCCTGATCCTTCAGCTTCTGAAGCAGGTGCGTCTTCACGTTCGGCATGTATCCCGGCAGGACCCGAGCCGCGTGAAAGTCGTACATAAGCTTGCCGCCGAACTCCAGGTACAGCTTGTTCCCAAACATCCGGGCCCGTTCCAGGATCGCCGCCGTCTGCTCATTAAGATACTTTTCGTTGTCAAAACCGGTGGTTCTGGGCATTTTGTCCTTTGTCTCTTCGAGATCGGTTGCTTCATGTGGCCGGGAGTTTTTATTAGCCCAAAAGCATCGAACTGGCAACAGA
>JAGOFO010000122.1 GCA_017997155.1 Myxococcota bacterium | reverse complement strand
GCTGACAGCATGGGCGATGGCCATCGTGAACAGGGCGTTGGCTTGCTGGCAGACCGGATGGGGGTGGGTGATCGCTGCGTCCTGGCGTGCCCACTCGGCCACATGCGTCAAGTCATGGTTGGCTCCGTAAATGCCCAGCGGGCTGATCCGCATCATCGCGCCGTTGGCCTGGCTGTCCGGATTGGGACGCCCCCGCAGACCGCCGGCGACGGTCATACCGCAATCAAAAGGACTGGAGTCCAACCAGAGGATGTACACTTTCCTGGCTTCCTCGGGATCATACCGTCCCTGATCCGCAAGCATTCGGGCCAGCGACAGTGCCATTTCGGAATCATCAGTCGGTTGACCGGCAATCGTGTTCCAGGTTCCCCCGTCGGCAAGTTTGCGGACGCCGTTCGGGTATTTCCGTCGGATGTCGGCTGGCGCTTGAAACTCGACCAGACTTCCGAGAGCGTCTCCCGCAAGCTGGCCAAGCAGACACCCCTGGGCGCGGGAGAGCATATCGATGTCGAGGAAGTCTCGGATCATCCAATCATTGTCTCCATTTGAATATTCCATCAACGTGGAGGACACCGTTCGCCGTAACATAGCCCAGAGTCATGGGCTGAAAATTGTTGCAGAAGGATTCGACATACACCTTAAGCAACCGGCTCTGACGGAGGATGTCCAGTTCGCCTGAGAGATGGTTCACCACCTCTTGCGTCACCAGGGTGATCAGCTTGCCTCTGGCGCGGGATGTCATTACATTGAAGCGATTGAGGCTCATCAGGAATTCGTCCTCGTCCTGAATGGCATCCTGGTCACCCAGGGCGAAGGAGGCGATGATCACATCACGCTGCTGCCCTTGGAACCGCTCGACTGTGTCCACAGCGTCACGGATAAGTTGATTCGAAGCGCCTAATGGCCCGAACACCTGCTGGAGTCTCGCGACGATCAATGCCTGTTGAGCCCGATGTGGGGTGACGATGCCAATCCCACTGCGCCAGAACTCATCCATCGTGTATGGGCTGTGCGAAACGGCTATTGCGGCACCGGACGCCGGGTCTCTTTCATTTAGGAGCTGGTTGCCGAGGCGGCCATACAGCAGCAAGGCAAGGGCCGCCACCGAATCGGCCTCAAAGGGATTCCACTGGCTGCTTCTGCCCTCGGGATACACAAAACAACTGACCGGAGCATCCGGATCAAGAAGCGATGCCCATTCTGTGGTCCAGAAAAGTGTCTGTGGCCATCCGGCGGGGGCCTGAACAGTCGGAATAGGTGTGATGATATCAGTCCGCATATCAGGAGAATAACTCGTGAGCGACCTGTCGTAACCCGCTTCATGGGCCAGCTCGACGATCACGCGACTCGAGCGATAATTCTCTTCCAGGATGGCGGGCTGAACTTGGTGGAGCTGTTCAAAAAAGCTGTAGACCGAGTCGACCATCGCTTCGAGTCCGACTGGTGCTTTCGCTTGGTGGATCGGCGGCAATTGCTTTGGATCGCCCGCGACCACAACGACTCCATCCGCTGCCAGAGATGCAAACGGAAGAATCGAATGGGCAACATCCACCTGCGAGGCTTCATCAAGGATAATGCAGTCGAAGAATTCCTGGCGGGCGGCGGCGTTTCCAGTTACCAGAAGGTTGTGCGTCTGCTCTGGAGTAGCTCCCACAACCGTGATGCCCGTGTTGTTCTGCAGACGCTGCCTTAGCTGCTGCACCGCGGCAGAGGGATTCCATTTGCTCAGTTCCAGATCGAGACCGGCGGGAACGTTCTGATCGATTGGTCGGTAACTGGAGCGGATGCGCACACATTGCAGATCGGGATGCTGGACCATCTGATTGATGTCTGCCACCGATTCCAACAGGACGTTGTCGAGCGCGTTGTAGGTGGGAGCGCAGACTAGAAGGCGCAAGGGAATGTTGCGCTGCACCGCATCGACAACCGCACCAACCACTACCGCACGGAGTGTCCGGCTCTTCCCTGTTCCAGGAGGACCCCAAACGGTTTGAAGCCGGTGGCTTAGCGAGGCCTCCCAAGCTGTCCACTGTGACGGATTCAGGGTTATTCCATTCTGCTCAAGGTATTGCCTGATCGCAGATACATTTCTGATCACCGCCGCATTTGCCATTGCATTGCCCGACCATAGCAGGTCCGCTACCGGACTCGCTGCTGTTTGTCGGCCATTTCGCCTTGCGGTCAGTCCCACCGCTCGGCGCACAAGGGCGTTGTTCCGAGCGTTCGGGGGATTGCCAATGGCATGCAATGTCTCTCGCAACTTCTTTGTGAAGGTGTCGACCCACACAGGATCGAGAACAACGTCTTGACTGAAATCCGCAAGTCCATGTTGCTCCAGATCGTCAAGCATCGTTGGATAGCGGTTATTGGGAAGAATAGCGATCAGACCGGCGTCACGGTCGATACCAACAATTCGGACCCCTGTTACGGTCTCCATATAAGTGCGCCATCCAGAGCCGTTGGGCGGTTCCAATGGAGTTCCTTGTGTTACCACTTGAAGCGACCTGTCGAGGAAGCCGGTCATGTTCTCAGGAGCCAGGGCAAAGCTGAAATCCCCCTCGCGCGCCTTCACTTCTCTTGACTCAGGTCTCATTTCGTAGACCCGCATCCTCGGCCGTTGCGCAATTCCCAACTGGGTCAGCGCCGTCGTCTCTGCAGCGCCGGTAAGACGACGTGTCAGCCGTGCACTGCGATACCTGGCCTCACGCTCCTCTGGCGGCATGGCCCTGATCTGATGCACCTCCAGTTCGCCAAGGGCGGCGTTGAGCCGCGCAAATCCATACCACAACTGACCGTCAAAGCTGATTCCAGCTTGCCGCAGTGGCGGTTCGATACGGATTGGCGGGGCGATTTGTTGGAGAGTCGGTCGGAGGTCCTCTTCGAGTCGCCTGGTAATTGCTTCAAGAGCGCCGAGTTGCTTGGTCACGGTTTCACGCAGGGTCACAAGTTGGTCAGACCATAATCTGGGCCGTGTCACCCGCGCCCAGATTTCATGGGCCCTTTCGCTCGGAATCTGGTCGCTCAGTGTGTCTTCAAAAAGTGGGTGTACTGAGAATGCCGCCACCTGCTGGGGCAGAGAAGCCTGGTGATAAACACGAGCCGTATGAAAGAGTGTATAATAATGCGGAATCGGGGCGGCGAGCAAGGTCCGCACGACCTCTCGAACAATTGTGATCGGTGATCGCCGAGTTTCCATGGCAGCGTTGGGCAACAGTTCCTCTGGCGGAAACAGCCAAGCGAGGTGTTGGATGGTTTGGTCCGCGAGGATAGCCTGCAGATGGCGACCGATAATCCGCGTGAGATGCTTGTATTGGACTGAATCCCAGATGTAGAACTGAACGGTTGTTCCCGCGTTGCGGTTTCGGGCATCCGTCAGGATCGTGTTGATGTTGTTCAGGAACGCCAAGAGTTCCCGGCGCTCAACGGGAAGGTCCTTCTGGTCAATCACGTGGGTGTGAGGTCCATAGGCATGGTTTGCTCTCTGGCCAACATAACCGAACGGCTGCGGTTCGACCCAAAATCCCTTTACGCCCAACGAAAACGTGATCGCGCTGCCCAAGTCGAAATCGACCGAGAGGTAAATGTGCAGGTCGGTATACTTGGGCATGACACCGGAAGTACCGCTCTGTGGCGGGATGGCTGATTGCTGGGCTTGGAGGGATGCTGCTCTGCCGGCCACGACATGGCGTGTCGCTCGGAGCGAGTAGTGGGCGTTGAAGGCCGCAGAAGTCGGCTGTAATTGCGCCAATGCGGAAACGTCTGAAACTCCTTGGTCAGTTAAGGCGGCAGATGCCCCTCGGGAAATGAAAGCGACCCTGCTGAGATGATCCGTCTGCTGAGCTGTCGGCATGCAATGAAGGGCGTGAGCAGTCGACTGGCCGTTTCGATCAATCCACGGGTAGCCAAGATAATCGCACCCCTTGCACCTGTTGTCCACGTGCCAGGGGTGCTGCTGCCAGGGACATGCGAAAGCCCGGGGAAGATCAGCCATGAAGAAGTGCTTGACCCTGCCGACGAACACCTCGAAGGGTACTGCCTCTAAATCTTCTTGCATCGAATCCCACATCTGGACGTATGTGGGAGTGCCCCCCTGATTCTCGATCTCCCGGCAGGTCCGCACCAGGCTTGAGGCGTCGTGCGAACCAGGCCAGATTGCGGCATCCGGAACGACCACGTAACGGTTATCCAGGCCCTGATCAGTGAGCCATCCAGCCAAGGCCATGGAGTAATAAGTGACTTCCGCGAAATATGAAGGAGATGGTTCAGCCGTGAGCTTGATGTCGATGACCCGGAGTTTGATCCGATGGTCATCAGCGGCCAGCCACAGAACTGCGCCGGCCGGTGTGACATAACGGTCGATGTTCGAAGTGGGTGGCAACACTTCAATAAGATCGGGCCGTAGTCGGGAATAATGCAAACCATAGTTCTGCCTGTATCCTGCGATCCCCAGTGCGCCCTCGAAAGCAGGTCCCACGTCAAACTGGGATTCAACCAGGAAGAAGCCCTGCGGAGCGGTGGTCAGATGGTTGACAAGTTCAATCTCACGGAATCGTTCCTGGCCCGCCTGATTCGTGTAGCGGTCACCGATAACAACGGCGGTGCCAAATGTATCCGAAAGGTCCGCGATCTTCTCCGCCTGCCATTCCTCACCGGCCTGGGCCAGGTATTCAAGGCCAGGACGGGGTGGTTGTACGGGTGGCATGCCAGCGGCCGTTCTTTCCTGCTGGAAGGCCTGGGTGTCAGGACTCAGGTTCAGCCTGAGCAGACGCAGACATTCGGTTCTAATGAATTGTGAAAGGGCTTCTTTTCCAACCTGTGGCATGTGTCATCGTCCTCCAGTAGATCTCGTTTTCAAAGCGTCCGAGAGTGGCATAAGATCGGGATGGGTTGGAGCGATGACAGCCGATGCCACGATCAGGGCGCGTTCAAGGTTCAGGCGATCCGGGTCGCGGAAACCGATCTGTAGGGTCTTAGCCAGATCTTCAGCGTATGCGGATGCCTGCTGTTTGGCCTGTTTGATTGCGGTACTCGGAACCGCCACATTGTCCGAACTCGCTGACAGCACTTGACTGCCCTTACGACAGACGAACACGGCATCCCATTTGATGGTGCCGTCATAGGAATGCAGTCCACCCTGACCTTCGCCCCGTAGAGGCAAAACGGCCGCGCACTTTAGCCCGGAACGAACAAGCGCGTTCCCGAGAGCGCCCCAAGCCACGGGTGACTTGTGGTGATAGGTGAAGACCATAATGCCGTCCTTTTTGAGCACACGGCGGCACTCACAGAAAATGCGATGCAAGCTGTTTCGGTAGACGTCGATAGACTGGTCGCCGCGATCCGCCAGAGCGAGGTTCTCCTTAATCGGTGCTGCAATGGCCGGATTGTCGTAAGGAGATTCGGCCATGCCGAGAGACTGGTGCCAGGCCAGGTAGAAGTCGGAAAGTTCTGAGTAGCTGAGATTGTCGAAATACGGTGGGTCAGTGAGGATGAGGTCGATACTGCCATCCGTAATCCCTTTGAGGCTTTCGGACGTCTTGGTGGATATCGAAGCCCGGGATGATCCTCCCAGCACTTTCCATGGGTGCGTTGAGACTTCTTTCACGGCGTTTTGCCGATGGTGAATCGCTGGTTTTCGCCCACCCTTTGGGTCCAGATTAGTTGGCTCTGTGGCGAACGCCACTGCCTTGGCAATCTTGCCGAGGACATTTGGGAAAGTGCCGCGTCCGATGCCGTCGAGCCATGGGTTGATTTCCACCGGCCTGGTGATGTGTCGGTACCCGTGGATTGAAAACATCGGGCTGATCCGCCGATAACCGAACGCATAGGCTGTATACATGCAGTTCGTCGTAAGGTGTTCGCTAAAGGCAATGGCCAGAAGCCTGCGCGACCTCGGGTCCTCAACTCTGGAGATGGCTTGGCCCAGCAATGACAAATGGAGCAACTGGCGGTCGTTGAAGAGATCGCGGTAGCGGGTGAAGCCGTGGATCAGTGGCCTTGCGTCGGATCGGCCGTCTGCCGGAATGGCGCGGCTGGGTGCGAAGCCACCGCTAGCCATTTCAATGTCTTCCAGGAGTCTTCGCGCGCGCCCGTAGCGGATTCGGTCCCCTCTACTTGCCGCTTTGAAATGGCGGGTGACACCGGTCCGTGTCTCTTCAAGATACTCCTGTGCGAAGAGCCGCCACTCAGGCTGCGTTGGGGCATCCCCACGCTCGCCGAGTCCCGACACGTCACCGCACCCTGGACATCTGACCTTTCCCTGGTCAAGGGTTCCTTGTGCGATCCTGGTACGCGTCCCGCATCCGCATCGGATTTCCTTTCGGGCAATAGGAATCTCCGAGACCTCATGGCACCTTTTGCAGAACACCCACTGGAGACCTTTTTCCTTGCTGTACGCCAACTGGTAATGGGGATGAATTTCAAAGGTCTTTCCGCAGGCTTCGCAGGTTCGACACTCGACCCAGAAATGATGGAGAACCACGCGTTCGCCTGTACCTGGAACGGTTGTCCGGTGA
>JAGOFO010000121.1 GCA_017997155.1 Myxococcota bacterium | reverse complement strand
GTCACGACCTGCACCGCCCGTGAACTGGACGAGGTCCGTTCGTTCATAGGATTCCAGTTTCAGAATCTGGCGCTTTTCGACTCGATGTCCGTTCTGGACAACGTGCTGTTTTCCTTGACAGGCGGTGAACCCGAAAACGCGACCGACGCGGATCGCGACGCCGCCCTCGCGGCTCTCGAAGGCATCGGTCTCGCAAAGGCCCGACACAAGCTGGTTCAGCAGCTTTCCGGCGGCATGCAGCGTCGTCTGGCGATTGCCCGCGCGCTCGCTCCGCCCAGGGCACGACTGCTGTTCTTCGACGATCCGGCCGGCGGACTCGATCCGGTTTCCGCGTCGTCCATGCTCAGGTTCGTCACATCCCGACATAGCGGTGCCGGCGGACGCACGCTGGTCATATCCGGGCACGACACACGGGCGATGCTTGAGAACTGCCATTTGCTGCATGTGCTTCACAACGGTAGGATTGCGTTTTCAGGGACGCCGGAACAGGCAATTTCCTGCAGGGATGCGGCTGTTGCCAGCATCCTGAATGGCAACAGGACGACACGACGCGTGACGTCCGGGATGGCATGAACACTTGAACGACGACGCGACGACAGCGCCAGGCCGGGGTTCCAGAACGCCTGCCGGCTTCGCCATGTTCACGGGCGCCCTCGCCATGACCACGGCCAGCGCGACCTTCGCAATCCTCCGGGGCCGGATCGACTACGGGCTTACCCTCCGCCAGCTCCGTATAGTCACCATCGAGTCGCTGCCCGTCATGGTGCTCGTCGCGCTGCTGGGCGGACTGGTCATGGTGTTCGAGTCCGCCGGCGCCATTGAGGTGACCGGCGCGGACGGTCTTCTCGGGTGGGCTTTCGGCCTGGCAACGCTGTCCGAGGTCGCCCCCATCCTGGTTGCCCTGATGTTCGCCGCCCGCTCCGGCGCCAGAACCACGGCCGAGATGGGCACCAAGTGCGTCACCGGCCAGATCGACGCCATGCGCCTTCTGGGCGTCGACCCGGTTCCCTACCTTTCCGCGCCCGTCTTCGTGGCAATGGTGCCCATGCTTCCACTGATGATCGCCCTGTGCGACGTCTGCGCCATTGTCGCGGGCGCCGCCGGAGCGGCCCTGGTGGTCGGCATTCCGGCCGACATGTTCTTCATCTCCATGGTCGAGGGACGCCTTCTCGACGAACTTCTCATGGGACTGGTCAAGGGCTTCTTCTTCGGAGGGGCCATCGCTGCGGTTTCCTGCACGCTCGGACTCAGGATCCGCGGCGGGGCATCCGGTGTCGGACACGCGGTCAACGACTGCGTCGTCTACTCGGCGGTCGGAATCTTCATTTTCGACCTGCTGGTAGACCTGGTCTGGCTGATGGCGGGGGCTTGATGAGCGCGAACGGCAGGTCGATATCCAGCATCCCCGCCCTGACCGCGTCCACTGTGCGCGTGATGCTGACCAGGCCTCCGACGTTCAACAGAATCGTCTCCGAGGTCTATCAGTCCGCCAACCGGTCGCTCGGATTCGTGTCCCTCACCCTCGCCTTCTTCGGAATGATCCTTGTATACCAGGGATGCATGCAGGCCATGCGCATCTATCCCGACCTGTCCAGTGCCGGCGCCATTGTCATCAAAACGATGGTCCGGGTGTTCGGCCCGCTGTTGACCGGCCTGATGGTCGCATTCCGCGTGGGCGCCGGCATCGCGGCCGAGGCCGGCACCATGGTGGTTACCGATCAGGCGGACGCCCTTACGGTCAGCGGCTCCACGACGACCCGGTGGCTGGTCGCGCCCAGGTTCGCGGCCTGCATCATCGGCGTCCCCCTGCTGACCACCATCGGGATCGGCGCCGGCGTGCTTGCGGGCGGGGCGTTCGCATGGGCCAGGTTCGACATACTCCCGGCCACGTTTTTCAGGATCTACATGGTCGAGTGGGAAGACGTGGTGATCTGTTTCATCAAGTCTTTTTTGAACGGCGCCACCATCCCCATTGTCGCGGGAGCCGCCGGACTGGCGACCAGAAACAGTTCCGAGGGCGTAGGCATCGCGACCACCAACGCGGTCGTCAACTCGGCCGTCGCGGTCGTGATTATCGAGTTCCTTGTGTCTTTCATAGCGAGTGTGACCGGGCACTGAGGCAAAATGGAGAATAGCGGATACATGGTCGAGTTCGCGGACGTGCACCTGTCCTTCGGGACCGAATCGGTGCTGGCCGGGATCTCCACCGGTATCCTCAGAAACCGCACGACGTTCATAGTTGGACGCAGCGGGTGCGGCAAGTCCGTGCTTACGCGCCTGATGGTCGGCATGCTCCTTCCCGACCGCGGCGATATCCTGGTCAACGGAGCAAAGCTCAGCTCGATGCGGGAATCGGGGATTCGCACGATGCGCCGTTCTCTCGCGCTTGTTCCGCAGGCGCCGGCTCTTTTCGACACGATGGATATTCTCTCCAACATCGCCTTTCCGCTGATAGCCGGTCGCCTGGCTTCTCCCGAGGAAGCGGTCGCAAGGGCTCATGAGCTTCTGGACAGGTTCGATCTGGGCTCGCGTGCCCAGACCATGCCGCTTGAACTGAACATATCGGACGCGAAGATCATTTCCATACTCAGGTCCATGTCGCTTGAACCGGAGTGTCTGATACTTGACGAACCGACCACCGGGCTCGACGCTGTCGCCCGTGACGCGGTGGACGGCATGATCGGCGAACTGGGACGCGACGGTCGAACCACCATCGTGGTTGTGTCGCACGACATGCAGGCGACGGTCGCAATTGCCGACAACATCGTCTTTCTGTATAACGGTGGCATCCATCTCGAAGGCAGTCCGGCCGAATTCCTGGCCGCGGCGGGCCATGGGGATGCGCGGGACGCTGTCGACCCGGTGGTGGCTCAGTTCATCTCGGGCAGTCCCGACGGCCCGATGACAATGGGGGCATTCTGAGATGACCGACAGACGACTTACCGAAATCAGGGTCGGGATACTGGTCCTGGTTTCCCTGGCCGCGATAGCGGGTTTCATCATCGTGCTGGGGGACGTCAACTTCGGCACCATGCGACACTTCTACGTCGATCTCGAAAGCACCGGTGGCGTGAAGAAGGGCGCGACGGTGCGGATGATCGGCGTGTCCCTGGGTAAGATTACCGATATCCGGCTGGTAAAGCCCTCGAAAGACTCGGGCAGGGACGTCGGGGTTCGCCTGACCGCCGAGATCCCTGAAGAGAACTTCAAGCTGATCCCCGCGGGAGTGACCGCCTCGGTCGCGGTTCAGAGCATGCTGGGCGAGAAACATATCGAGTTGACGCCTCCGCCGCCCTCCCCTGACGCACCGTTCAAATCGCTGGACGACAAGGCTGTGATCACCGGACGGGCTCCGGCCGGACTGGAAGACCTGGGTGGTGACGCGACTGAACTGGTTCGGAAGCTAAGCACATTCGTTTCCGACAACGAGGAATCCCTCGCCGGCGCGGTCACCGAGATCCGTGGCCTCGCGGCGCGGGCGAACGACTTTCTCGACACCAATCGTCCAAAACTGGACGAGACGGTCGAAAATCTTCGAGCCACATCCAGGGCGCTGGCCGATGGTGTTTCAAAGAACAGGATTCAGCGTGTGCTCGGCAAGGCAGAGACGATTGTCGAGCGCTTTAACAAGGCAACTGCCGGCATCGAGACCGAACTGCCTGTTATCGTATCGAAGGTGGGCGATCTGGCCGACCACGCCGACACACTGGTCGTGGACGTGAACAAGTTGGTCGACAACGTGTCGGAACCGACCACGAAGACTATCAAGGATCTCCAGACCGTGGCTGCCGATGTCAAGGCCGGTCGCGGAACGGTTGGAAAGCTTCTGACCAATGCCAGTATTTTCGACGATTTCGCGGCATTCGCCGCGGACATCAAGGCGCACCCTTGGAAACTCCTTTTCAAAAGATGATCGCGCGTGTGCGCAAGCTCGCGCTACGTTCGCTTCCGATGACGCTTCTGATGCTGACTGCGTGCTTTGACGCCGCGGCCGGCGAGGATGACGCCGCCAGCATCGGCCCCGAACAGGCGGCAAGGATCCTGGCCGCTGGTGATTCCGCTTTCAGGGCGGGCCGCGTTGATGAGGCTCTGTCGACTTACAGGACCGTGGGCAACCGCTTCCCTACCTGGTGGATTCCCGGCGCCAAGTACATGGTGGCTGCGAGGCAGGCGGGACTTGCGCCGGATAGACTCATGACCGGGCTGGAGGCGCTCGTGGAGTTGCAGCCGAGCGGCCCTTACCTTCCCATGCTGATGACCATGGCCGCCGGAGAACGTCTGTCTCCCGATGACATACAGCACCTGAAACAGCTTTCGAATGCCGAGACAGGCCGCCCGTTGCCTGCTGTCCCGATGCCATCCAGGGTTCGCAACGACGATCTCGATTCACGCTATCGGATGGCGCGGGCAATGGCTCTCGAGGCAGTCGGCCTTGTGTCGGCGGCGGAAACGGAATACCGTTCCCTATTGAAACTTAGGCCGTTCGCGATCACGCCCAGGGTTCGCCTTTCCAGATTGCTCGAGGCGACTGGACGCGGCGAAGAGGCCCATGCCCTGCTGGCCGGGGCCGAGGGTGTCAGCCTGTTGCCATCCAGAATCCGGATTTTATCCGGGCAACGGTGAGACAGGCGAAACCTTTTGAACGGCAAATTGATCAAAATTCTTTCAAAAAGTCCCCTTTGGGGTGATTTTTTGATTGACGGCACCGTCGGTCCTTTGCATTATACGGACGGCCTGTGCATTCAGGGTGTACCCGGCAACGGCCGCGGTACGGTGATCTCTCGATTTTATGCGGGGGAACGCCGTTTCGTTTGATTCGGAATTCCTTTTGGGGACAGTGTCATGATAGTTGGACTCATAATCGCACTGGTCGGGGCGTTGGTCGGTCTGATTGGTTCGCTTGTGCTGCCTTGGCTGAACGCCGACGTCGTCGGATTTCAGGGCGAACAGGTTGCACTGCTGAACGGAACGGCCTGGCCAACAGGTATCGCTGCGATGGTGCTGGTCGCCGCCTGCGTCGTGCTGCTGGGTCTCGCGCTGGCGATGGAGCACAGGCGCAAGCTCCTGGTCATTCTCTCGATCAGCCTTTCGGCGGCTGCCCTCGCGTTCGCGTTCGTCACTCCGTTCTTCGTGAACGGCGTGATCCAGGAATCGCTTCGCAGTGGCGTGCTCAAGGAAGGGCACCTCGCGATGTCCCTGGGGTTCCACTTCATATTCTTCGGAACCGTTATTCTGGCCTTCGGATGTGCCTGGGTTCTTGGCTCGGTCGGCTCCTACAGGCTGTCCGACAAGGTCCTGCGCGTGGCGCACCTGTGGCACGGACGAATCGTCCACGAGACGACGTTCACGGAACGCCGTCCCATCCGTATCGGTGGCGATGCCGGTTGCGACTTCGTGATTCCGCTTGGTTCGGATCCCGAATCGACAGAGTCGGTTGTTCTGCTGAAGCCGCTTCCCAATGACAAGGCGTCCGTTTTGCTGGGCGGCATGAAGGGTCGAGTCAACATCGGCAGCACCCTGATGACACCGGAAGAGGCGGTCCGTAAGTTCGGCAACTCCGAGGTTACCATCGACAAGGGTGACTGGGGCACGCTGGATTTCGGATTCAACCAGGTCTTCTTCAACTATGTGCACCCGGACGTGGTCATCGGCCGCGGCGGTGCTTTCAAGTCCCATGAGGGCGTCTTCGTGGCGGCCCTGGTCGGTTCCGCGGTGTTCGCGGTGGCTTTCTGGCTGACGGCTCAGCTCGCGTGGGATCCGCTCACCTCCATCAACCGCAGGCCGCTCGATACGCGCCTGATGAAGGTCGAAGCCGCAGTGGGCAAGGAAAAGGACGAACCTATCCCCGTCATCCTCGAGGAAGAAGAGGAAATCGTGGAACAGTCCGATGATCGCTTCGGCGACCCGACCGCCCCTGCTGCGGATGCCGGCCCCCGTCGCGACAGCGCGATGTCCGAGAAGGTCGACGTGAAGAACATCGGTCTGGCCGACCTGCTTTCGAACAAGCTCGGCAAGAGCGGCGCAATGTCAGCCATTCTGTCGAACGATACAGATCAGTTTGAAAACGCGATGGCCGTCGCCATGGAAGGCACCGAGTCTGACCTTACTGTTGGCAACGGCGCTGGCGGATGGACCTTCAAGGGCACCGGCGCAAGCGGCGGCGGTACGGGCGGCTACGGTCGTCTGCACGGCCTCGGCAATGTGGATACGGGCGGCGGCATGGGTATGCGCGCCGGACTCGGCAAGAAGGGAACCAAGAAGGTCGGTACGATGAAGATCGACGGCATGACCGGTTCCAGCTTCTGCCAGAAGGCGAACATCGAGGCGGTTGTGAAGCAGCGCGCCGGCGCCATCCGCGCCTGTTACGAAAAGCAGCTTCAGATCAAGGAAGGTTTGTCCGGCAAGATCGCGGTCCGCTGGACAATCAACCTCGAGGGTCGCGTCGACTCGGCGTCGGTTACCACATCCACGATGGGTAACGCCCAGGTCGAGTCCTGCATCCTCGGCGTCATTCGCCGTATGCGTTTCGA
>JAGOFO010000120.1 GCA_017997155.1 Myxococcota bacterium | reverse complement strand
GGGTCGAGATGTTCAAGGTGCCCACGATGTTGGTCAGCAACGTGGCGATGTCGTCCGCCGTGGCCGTGTTGTTGTCGTCCCAGACGGTCTTGCCCAGGAAAATCAACACGCCGTCCGCAACCATGGCCGCGTTCGGGTTGGAATTGCTGACCGTGAACCAGGAATCGGAGTAGTAAAGCGACTGGACGACGTAGTCCTTGTAGGCGGCATACTCGCCCACACCCTGGCCGTAAGCGACGATCGGATTCATGCCGTGCGTCAGCGACATCGTGGCCTGGAACGCCTGAGTGTCGGGATGCACCATCACGTCGAGACCGTTGACAGTCACGAAACCGATCCACGGGCCAGGTTTCGGATATTCGATGTGACCGAGAATCGTGATTTCGTCGCCGTTGACCCGGTTCAGCGTGGCCCCGCGCTCGGGGTAGTCGATGATGATCTGGGGGCGGCATTCCGGCAGAGGCTTGTGGTAGCAGCCGGGCGCGTCACCGGTCGGAAGACAGAAGTCCAGAGTGCATTCATCTTCGTCGTCGCACATGTTGACGGTCGGGGGGGTTCCCAGGCAGACGCCGTCGCCGCATACGTCGTTCAACGTGCAGACGTTGTCGTCATCACACGGATTGAAGTTATTCTCGAACACACAACCAATCCCCGTGGCGCAACTGTCGTTGGTGCACTCGTTCAAGTCGTCGCACACAAGCTGGGAATCACCGGCCTGGCACGAACCGCCGCCGCATACGTCGTCGAGGCTGCACGGATCACCGTCGTCGCAGGGTTGAGTGTTGTTCTCGTGGATGCAGCCCTGGCCCGCGACGCACGAATCGGTGGTGCAGACGTTGCCGTCATCGCAGTCCAGGACACCAGCGCCGGCAGTGCAGGTTCCGCCCTTGCATCGATCCTCGAGAGTACAGGGGTCACCGTCCTCGCAGGGATTGACGTTCGGAATGTGGACGCAGCCGTCAACACGGATCGGGACGCAGCCGTCGTCGGTGCAGTCGTTCATGTCGTCGCAGTCAAGCCTGTCGTCACCAGAAATGCACTCGCCCAGCCAGCACCTGTCGCCGATGCTGCAGATGTTGCCGTCGTCGCAGGGGATGTCCAGAAATTCATGAACGCAACCGAAATCCGGATGGCATGCGTCCTGGGTGCAGGAGTTCTGATCCCAGCATCCAATCGGGCTTCCATGGCACTCGCCCTCCACGCAAAGGTCGTTTTCGGTGCACAGGTCGTTGTCGTCGCACATGCCTTCAACCGGCTCGTGCTGGCAGTTTCCGCCGGAACAGGAATCCATCGTGCACGAATTGTCGTCGTCGCAGTTGTTCACGACCGCCACGCAGAAACCCTCGTGGCACCGATCGCTGATGGTGCAGGGATCCGCGTCGTCACACGAGAGGTTGTCGTCAGGCAACAGTTCGTCGTTCTTCAACGCCGTCTGGCACGAACGGCAGACCACGGCGGGATCGACGTCGCCGTCCTCGATGCACTTTCCGTCGACAAAGCACCATCCAGGCTTGGTTTCATGGGTGCACTCGGTTTCCGTGGTGCATTCGTCGAACGTGCAATCGATTCCGTCATCGCACTCCGAAACCACGACACCCGCGCATTCCTCGCGCTCGTCGCACTTGTCGTCGATGGTGCACGGGTCGTTGTCGTCGCAAGCCTCTCCGGGGGTACACGGTTCGACAACCGCCCCGTCCGGCAGAATTCCGTCACGACCGATGTTATCGGCAGAGGTGTCCGGCAGCCCGTCATCGCGTTCCACCGTGTCGATGACCTGCGTGTCTTCGCCGACCTGCGTGTCTGATCCCGTGTCGGCCGGATTGCCATTGTCATCGAGCGGAGTGGAGTCACCACAACCGGCAAGAAGGGCGATCGCGACAAAAAGGGCGAATGTGGTTTTCTTATGCACCACAAACCTCCAATAAATTCAAATTCTTATGCAACACCCGAAAGCAGGGCTGCTAAACGGGATCGCATCGTGCGAATTCTAGGGAAAAACGGGAGCTTAAACAATAGAAGATTCAGCAGTGATCAAGGGATCAGAGGTTCTCAAGAAGGCCGGCCGCTCCCATGCCTCCGCCGATGCACATCGACACGACCGAATACCTGGCGTTCACGCGCTTCATCTCGTAGACGGACTGAACAGTCAGCTTGGCGCCGGTACAGCCGAGCGGATGACCGAACGCAATGGCGCCGCCGTTCGGGTTGACCTTGGCCGGGTCGACCTGTCCCTTCAGTTCGTCAAGCACGGCCAGAGACTGCGCCGCGAACGCCTCGTTCAGTTCGTAGAAGCCGATGTCGGCGTCTGTCTTTCCGGTTCTGGCGAACAGCTTCGGAATGGCGGTCGCCGGACCGATGCCCATTAACTCGGGCGGACATCCGGTCACGACATACTGAACGAATCGCGCCATAGGCTTGAGTCCGGTCTTCTTCAGAGCGTCTTCACTCATCAGAATCACCGCCGCCGCGCCATCGCTGACCTGGGACGAGTTGCCCGGCGTGACCGAACCGCCCATCTTGAAGGACGGCTTAAGCGCGCCAAGGCCCTCGATCGTCGAATCGGGCCGGGGGCCCTCGTCAACGGCGAAAACGACCGGTTCCTTTCCACCGAACTGATCGACCGTCAACGGAACGATCTGGGAATTCATCCTGCCGTCAGCCAGTGCCACTCCCGCCTTGCGGTGCGACGCGACCGAGAACTCGTCCTGCCGCGTCCGCGAAATGCTGTACTTCGCGACCAGATTTTCAGCGGTGATTCCCATCGACGCGTAGACCTGGGGCATGTTCCGCATCAAATCGGGATCCGGCATCAGATTGAAGCCGCCCATTGGAACCGAGGACATCGACTCGACACCGCCTGCCACAATCACGTCGGCGCTTCCGGCAGCGATGGCCTGGGCGCCCAGAGCTATGGTCTGAAGCCCGGACGAACAGAAACGGTTGACGGTCATACCGGTGACAGTTTCAGGCAGGCCCGCCGCGAAAACCGCGATACGGCCGATGTTCATGCCCTGGGGTCCTTCCGGCATGGCGCAACCGACGATCACGTCGTCGATCAGGTTCACGTCCATCCCGCCAGTCCTGGCAACAACCTCGCGGACACAGGTTCCGATGAGGGTCTCGGGCCGCACGTTCCTGAGGGTTCCCTTCTTCGCCTTTCCCACGGCCGTCCTGACGGCCGAAACGATGTAAACTTCTCTCATCGCAACCTCCTAGTTCCTGAGGGGTTTGCCGTTGGCCAGCATGTACTGGATACGGTCCTGTGTCTTTTCCATGCCCATCAGCGACAGGAACGCCTCGCACTCCAGGTCCAGCAGGTACTGCTCGGTCACCCTGGTGCCCGGCCTGATGTCGCCGCCGCAGATGATGTGAGCCAGTTTCGAGCAGACCACATAGTCGTGGGGACTCATGAAACCGCCACCCATGAATTGCTGCATTCCGGCCTCAAGCAGGCCGATTCCGTCACGGCCGGGAAGGAGGAGCCAGTCCGGCGGGGCCGGAGGCCTGTACCCGGAACGCGCCATCCCGAGCGCCATCTGCTTGGCGTTGTTCAACAATGCGTCGCGGGAAACCGTGATCCGATCGGTTTTTCTGACGTAGTTGTAGCGCTTCGCCTCATAGGCGCTGGTCGACACCTTGGCGGTGGCGATATTTTCGAAGACCTTCGCCAGATAAGGCAGCCTGGAGATATCGGTGTTGTCCGCCGGGATCGACTCGATAGCGCGCACGACCGATTCCTTGGTGCCGCCGCCCGCGGGGATGACTCCGACGCCGACCTCGACCAGACCGATGTACAGTTCCGCGTGCGGACAAAGGGCCGAGGCGTGGATCGACAATTCGCATCCGCCGCCGATCGCCAGGCCGAACGGGGCCACTACCGTCGGCTTCTCGCAGTATTTCAGGCGCATGCCGCATGACTGAAGCCGCTTGATGCTGGCCTCAAGCATCGTCCAGTTGCCAGTCTGGGCAGCCATCAGGATCATCGCGATGTTCGCGCCGGCGCTGAAGTTTTCGCCGTCGCCGGTCAACACCAGGCCCTGGTAGTCGCCATCCTCGACCATGTCGCAGGCATCGTGGATCGCGTCCATGATGTCCTCGTCGATCGCGTTCATCTTGGTGTGGAACTCGACGCACAGCACCCCGTCGCCAACATCGACGATGTCCGCGCCCATGTTCTTCTTGACGACCTGGCCCTGCTCCTTGAACCCCTTGATCGTGAGATGCCAGGCGGGAATGTCCACAACCTTGTAGGTTCCGGAAGCCATGTCGAAGAACGTGCGGGAGTTACCCTGACGACCGTAGAACGATTTGGCGCCGGCGGCGAGCATCTTCAGAACGTTGTCCGGGACCACGTAGCCCTCGGCCTGCATGCGCTTCACGCTCTCCTCGACACCGATGGCATCCCATGTTTCGAACGGTCCCATCTCCCAGTTGAAGCCCCACTTCATCGCGTTGTCGATATTGACGACGTCGTCAGCGATTTCTCCAACCCTGTTCGCCGCGTAAATCAAGGTCTGCGCCGTCAGCTTCCAGATCAGGTTGCTGACCCGGTCATCGATGCTGATAAGAGCCTTGAGGCGCTGGGGCAGGCTCATCCCCTTGACCATGGCGATCAATTCGAGGTTCGGCTTTGACGCCGGGACGTATTCGAGAGTGGCCGGGTTGATCACCAGACGCTCGCCGGACGGTCCCTTCGTGTAGAATCCGGCCTTCTTCTTGGCGCCCAGAAGCCCCTTGCCGATCATCTTGTGAATGAAGTCGGGAAGCTCGAATGCCTGACGCTCGGGGTCGCTGTCCAGCTTCTCCAGACATGTGTTCGCGACGTGGGCGAACACGTCCAGGCCAACCAGGTCGACCGTCTTGAACGCCGCGGTCTTCGGCCTGCCCATCGGCTTGCCAAAGATCGCGTCGATCTCCTCGATGCTGAAACCGTCCTGGGTCATCGCGGCGATCGTCTTGCAGATCGCGTAGATGCCGATGCGGTTTCCGATGAAGTTCGGCGTGTCCTTGCCGAAAACCACTCCCTTGCCGAGTTGTTTCCGCCCGAACTCCGCCCATATCCGAAGGGTCTCGGCGCTGGTCTCGGGACCGGGAACCAGCTCGAGCAGTTTCATGAAACGAACAGGATTGAAAAAGTGGGTGACCAGGAAGCGTTCGCGCATGAAAACCGGCAGGACCTCGGCCATCGAGGCTATCGACAGCCCCGAGGTGTTCGATGAAAGGATCGCGTCCATCTTCATATAGGGCACGACCTTCTCGAACAACTGCCTCTTGGCGTCGATGTTTTCGACGATGGCCTCGATCACGATATCGCAGTCCGCGATCTTCTCGAGGTCGTCGTCGAAGTTTCCGACCGAAACGAAGTCGACGCCGGATTTGTCATAAAAGAGCGGCGCGGGCTTGAACTTCAAGGCGTTATCGATGCCCTTCAACGCCAGCGCGGACCTGGCCTCATGGGACTGGTCCGGGCCGACTCCGTTGGGAACGACGTCCAGCAGTATTGTCCTGACCCCGGCGTTGGCGAGGTGGGCCGCAATGCCCGAACCCATCACACCGGCGCCCAGGACGGCGGCTTTGCGGATGCGAAACGACATACCATCATCCTCCACATGCAGATTTTGTTTGAACACTGACAGCTGTTCGGCACTTCGGGACAAGTGAATCATCGGAGGGGAAATAAATCAAGCCGTTAACACGGGCGCAAGCGCTGATTCTAAGGATTACCCGTTATAAGAAGAAGATGTGGAAGGAGGCCGTGCCGAGGATCAGGAACAACCTGACGTTGAACCGCAGTTCATGCACTTGTGACACTTGCCGTTTCGAACCATCACGAAGCCGCATTCCGTGCAGACCGGCGCATCCTCCTGACCCTGAAAGAGGTCGTTCTGCTGCTCGCCGTCGGCGGGCTGGTCGTCGACCGACATCGCTTCCAGATCAAGCGGCGCCTCGATGGAAACAACCCTGGGCTGGCCCTTCAGGAACTTGATATCGAGCCACCTGAACACATAGTCCACGATCGATTTCGCATATCCGATCGCCGGGTTCGACGAGAACCCGTTAGGCTCGAACCTGACGTGGGCGAACTTGGCGACCAGAACCTCGAGTGGAACGCCATACTGCAGCGCTATCGAGACCGCGGTCGCGAAGCTGTCCATGAGGCCGCGGATGACGGAGCCCTGCTTTGCCATCGTGATGAATATCTCTCCAGGTCTGCCGTCTTCGTGCATCCCGACGGTGATGTATCCATCAAGGCCCGCGATCGTGAACTTATGGGTAATCGACGACCTCTCGTCCGGAAGCTTCGTCCGAACCGGACCGACAGGCGCCTGTGGCACTGCCTTGTCGGCCTCTTTCTCGCTGGACGTCCTGACCGGCTGGGTGCCTTTTGAACCGTCGCGGTAGATCGCCACTGCCTTCAGGCCGTACTTCCACGCATCGACGTACGCCTGACGGACATCCTCGACCGTCGATTCGGCCGGCATGTTCACGGTCTTGGAGATCGCGCCCGACAGGAAAGGCTGCACCGCGCCCATCATGTGGATATGA
>JAGOFO010000011.1 GCA_017997155.1 Myxococcota bacterium | reverse complement strand
GCCGCCAGGCTGCCGTCCTTGCCTTCCTTCATGATGATGGTCCCGCCGCAGAACAGGATCAGGACCTTCTTCTTTTCAGCAACACCCATACGCACACCTTTGGCTTCAGGACATCCCAGGTCACTGGCCCGCCAATCTATACATGCGGCGAAAATTAGGCAAGCCGGCGCCGTCTCGCGACCGGACGGCCAGGGTCCGCAGCCCGAAATCTCACTACCCAGGTTGATGAAACCGGGCCGGGCCTGCTATCATCCGGCCATCTGATGACATGGGCTGTCAGCAATGAAAAACACGTTCTTTCCGGCACTGATAGCGGCTGAGGCGGTGTTCGTCATGGCCTGCGGCGACGAGGACCCCAACCACGGTCTCTTTGACGAAGGCAGTGGCAACGACAACGGCGCGATTGAGGACACGGCTGGTTTCGATAACGCCGCACTGGACACGGACCAGCCGGTCAGCGCGTGTCTTCCGGCGTGGGGCGCCCAGGGCGCGGCCACGGTCCAGCCAGACACGGCCCAGACATTCATGACGGTCGAAACCACCGCTATGAACCAGCTTGAGGTATTCGACAGCCCCCTGCCCGACCGCCGCACTGGATGGCTGGCCGTCGGAATGGGCGACTGCGACAAGGCCGGCTTTCTGTACCGCGATCCCGATCTGAATGACATCAAGCTGGTCAAACTGCGATACCAGGACGTCACGAACGTCGGCAGCCCGTCGGCGCAGCCGGCCCCTGAACTGGTCGTTGACGGCCTGACCCCGTCGGCGCACAACGCCAGTCTGTTCTACGGCGCCTCCTGCATGGCCATCGCGATGCAGCCGGGGAACGACGCATACACCGAGTTCCGCCGCAGTGAAGCCGGTATCTGGTCGGGCAAGACGATCAAGGTCGTCGAAAGCGGCATGGTCACGGGGCTGAACGGGCGGGGGCGGATGGCAGGAAGCGGACGGCACGATGGTGGTCATCGCCACGGCCAATGTGGACGGGACTGTAAAGGGCATAGTCGGACGCCTTCCGATCAAGGCTTACAGCGAATGGGAATTCTCCAGCTTCCCCCTGCCCGCCGGGTACACCGAACTGCTTGCGCTGCGCCAGGCCCCCGACGGCACCGCCCATGCTCTGTATACCAAAACCCTGTACCCGTGTGACGGCTCGTGCGACCTGGATCTGTACTACGGCAGGATGGCATCGGCAGGCACCTGGATCGAAGAAACGGTTCAGACATCCAAGTGGGGCGAGCCCGACGACGAGTTCGCGACCGACCCGACCATGGTCCTGGATTCGCGGGGAGAACCGGTGGTCGCCGCGACCTACTTCAAGCGCGTGATCACAGGCTCGATCAAGTCGGCCGAGCTGCGGCTGTACGGACGCGACAACGGAGAATGGTGCCAGGAAACGATGGCCACGGAAGTCGATGGATACCAGGGCTCCGACGGAACCGCCATGACCGGGATCGCGCCGTTCGTTGCCGTGGACAACACCGGCCGGGTGCACGTGGTGTTCCAGGACATGGCCCAGTGGCACGCGAAAGACCCGATGGATCAGATCAACAAGGCCAACGCGATCAACGGTCAGGTCAGGTACGCGGTCAGGTCGGGCAAGACCTGGACGCTTGCGACCCTGTTTGAACAGGATGATGAAGGTACCGACGCCGCCCAGGCTCCGCTGAACGGGATGCTGCCGACCCAGGTTGCCGTTTCCGGCGACGGCGCCACCGTATACGCAGCCGGCGCCTCTTTCGAATGGGATACCAACACCATCTACAACACGTCGGCCAAGCCGATGACATTCAAGGCCGTGACGGTCAAGGCCGCCGTGCAGCTTCCCTGATGTTCAAAATCAAGGACAAAATCAATCCGCGATTGACAGCCGCCGCTTCAGTTGGCATAGTTTCCCGGTAAGCGGCCCGACACGGGCCACGGGGCAGACGTTGAAAGTCAAACGTGCAAAGGCATTGACGGCGCTTCTGATGACCGTGATTTTCCTTGGCGGATCGTCTCACGTCTGTCTGCACTCCCCCGATGAGCACCACCACTTCCAGGCCACCGATGGTGATGACCAGTTTCATGCCCATGCTACCCGGACTGCTCACGACCGAGACTGCGAACACGGTCAGATATCGGTGCACCAGGCGGATCACGCCGGCACCCATCGTCATGCCGTCGAACACACGGCATGTTCCTGTGCCTGTCACAGTTCGCCCGATGTCTCGCCGCGCGTGGTTCTGACACCTCCGTCGGTTCGACCGGACCAGATAGCTACCGCGAAGGTATTCACGATGTCGGCTACCCTGCCCGTGCCTTATCGGCCGCCAATCCTTTCCTTCTGATTCCCGAAATAAACGCACACATTGCAGGCCTTACGGTGGGCGGTTGACGTTCCATCCAGGCTCCGGAGCGGAAATGATGAAGCGCAAGATACTGGTATCACAGGTTCTTCTGGCATCGGTCATGTTGATTGCGTGCGGCCGCGGTGCGGAAGCGCCCGACCCGGAAAAAGAACATGAACACGCGGACGAATCCCAACCGGGCCAGACGCCCGCCGAGGAATCCCACGGCGGCCACGCGCACGAAGGTGAGGAAAGCGACCTTGATCGCCCGGTCGAGGAACTGCTGGCGGACACCTGTGAACACGGCGTCAACACGTTCCTGTGCGACGAGTGCAGGTATGAAGTCGGCGTCGTCAAGGTGCCGGCCGCGGTTGCCGCCGGAGGGCTGATCCGCGAATCGTCCGCCGTCACCATGAGCTTCGAATCCGATCTGACGCTGAACGGCGAGATCGCTTTTGACGACCGGCGAATCGCCAGGCTGGGCCCCCGCGAGGCCGGCTTTGTCAGAAAAATCAACGTAGTGGCCGGCGACCACGTCAAGAAGGGCGACGTGCTGATCGAACTTGAGAGTCCGATGTACGCCGAACTGACTTCCGAGTATCTGGAGGCCTCGTCGGCGGTAAGGCTGGCGCAGAAGTCCGTTGGATGGCAGGAATCGCTGCGGACAAAGTCGATGACGACCGAGCGTGAGTACCAGGAGACGCTTTCAACCCTGGAATCGGCCCGAATCAGGCTGCAGTCCGCCAGGCTGGCCCTGAAGGCAGCCGGTCTTTCCGAGGCCGACGCTGGACGTGCCGTTGCCAGATCGGCGGTAACGATGTCGATCCGCGCACCGTTCGACGGAGAGGTGTTCCAGGTCAACGCGGTCCGAGGAGCGCACCTGGACTACGACACCGAAGCCATCCTGATGGGTGACCAGAAGACCCTGTGGATCAGCATCGACCTGTACGAAAGGCACATCGCGCCGATAACGGCTGCCATGACCGGAGACGGTCTCCCGGTGACCGTGACAGTGGACGCGTGGCCCGGCGCCATCTTCAGTGGTCGCCTGGACTACCTTGGCGGCGTGATGGACAGGACGACGCGAACCGTGAAGGCGCGCGTGACCATTGAAAACGCGGATGGACGCCTGAAGGCCGGCATGTTCGCGACGGTCAGGCCGATCACCGGCGATTCGGCCGCGACGGTCGCCGTTCCCGCGGCTTCGGTTCTGATGGACGCCGGACAGTCATTCGTTTTCGTCAGACGCGAAATACCGGGCGCGGGCCTGGAAAACGACCGCTGGTACGTCAGGCGGCCGGTCGAAACCGGGCGCACATTCGCGGGAATGGTGGAGATCACCTCAGGGCTGGCGGCCGGGCAGACGGTCGCCGCCGACGGCGCCTTCCTGCTCAAGTCGGACGTGCTGCGTTCGAAGATGGGGGAAGGATGCGCGCACTGACGGACGCTCCGGTGAGCCGGACCGACGGGGGACCGATTTATGTTTGAATTCATGGTCAAGAATCGACAGATCATCCTGATGATCTCGCTGATAGTGGCGGCGGGCGGTGCGGCCGCGTGGATGAAACTGCCGATCGACGCCTTCCCCGACGCGACAAACCAGCAGGTGATGATCCTGAGTGAAGCGGACGGGCTCGGCCCGGACGACGTGGAACAACAGGTGACCATCCCGATCGAGATCACGATGGGCGGCCTGCCCGGTGTAAAACTGGTCAGATCGATGTCGAAGACCGCCCTTTCGCAGGTCGTTATTGTTTTCGAAGATGGCATGGATACCTATCTCGCGCGCCAACTGGTATCAGAAAGGCTGACCATGGCGGCGGCCGACCTGCCCGAGGGCGTCGTGCCCGAACTGGGACCGATCAGCACCGGCCTGGGCGAAATCTTCCAATACACGCTGAAAGGCGATGCCCATTCATTGACGGAGCTGCGAACCCTGCAGGACAAGATCATCACGCCGCGGCTGCGCGCGATCCCCGGGGTAAACGAGGTGAACAGCTTCGGCGGGCTGGTGCGCCAGATCGACGTGGTCACCGACCCGGACAGACTGACGAAATTCGGCCTGACCACGGGAGATGTCGTCGATGCCCTCGGGCAGGACAACGCCAACGCCGGGGGCTCGTTTGTCATCAACGGCTGGGAACAGGAAAACATACGCAATATCGGTCAGTTCAAGGTGCCGGATGAGATCGGGGACGTGGTGCTTTCGGCAATTGACGGATCGCCGATCAAAGTCGCGGACGTCTCCGAGGTGCGCGAAGGTTTCATGACGCGGCTGGGCGGGGTTTCACGCGACGGCCGCGGCGAGGTGGTCGCCGGCATGGTCATCATGCTGAAGGACGAAAACGCCGCCGAGGTCGTGGGCCGCGTCAGGGCCGCCCTGCCCTCGATCCAGGCTGCCCTGCCGGATGACGTCGAGATCGATGTCTTCTACGACCGGACCGAACTGGTCAACTCCGTGCTGAAAACCACGGCCAGCAGTCTGCTGCAGGGCGCCGCGCTGGTCATCGCCATCCTGTTCCTGCTGCTTGGCAATCTCAGGTCGGCACTGGTCACGGCGGTCAGCATACCGATGACGGCCCTGCTGGCATTCATTTTCATGGGCGCCGCGGGACTGTCCGCGAATCTGATGAGCCTTGGCGGGCTGGCCATCGCGATCGGGATGATCGTGGACGGGCCCATCGTGATTTGTGAAAACATCACGCGCCACTGGAAGGGACTGGCCCCGGGAAAGCGGCTCGACGCACTTGTGCTGGCAATCCGTGAAGTGGCGCGGCCAATCGTGTTTTCAGTCCTGATCATCGTGCTGGTATTCGTGCCTCTTTTCACATTGGAAGGCATGGAAGGCAAGATGTTCAAGCCGCTCGCGATGACCATGATTTTTGCGATGATCGCGGCGCTGCTGGCGGCGATGACGATCGTGCCGGTTCTGATGTCATTCGTGGCGGGCGGCGCCGGGGACAAGGGCGACACATGGCTGTTCGCGCGGTTCGCCGGCCTGTACCAGTCCGCTGTCGAATTCGTCGTCAGGCATTCCAGGATTACCATCGCGGCGGCCATTCTGGTGTTCGCGGGCGCGCTGGCCCTGATCCCGTTCATCGGCATGGAATTCCTGCCACGGCTCGACGAAGGCGCCATCGCCGTGAACGCGGTGCGTCTGCCCAACGCGTCGCTTGAAGGCTCGGTCAAGACGGCAGACTACATGGAAAAGACGCTGCTGAAGTTCCCCGAGGTGAAAACCGTCGTTTCCAAAACCGGGCGGGCCGAGATCTCGGAAGACCCGATGGGCCCGGAACAGACGGATCTGATGATCATGCTGCACCCGGAAAAGGAATGGACCACCGGACGCGGCATCGACCAGCTCGTCGCCGACATGCGCGAAGCCCTTGAGGAAATCCCCGGCACCCGCTTCGCCTTCAGTCAACCTATCGCGCTGCGGGTCAACGAACTGGTTTCAGGTGTCAAGGCAGACCTGGCGGTGAAGGTCTACGGATACGACCTTGAAAGGTTGAAGCAGGCAGCGGACGAAACCGCCGGCATCCTGCGCGGCATCCCCGGGGCGCGCGACGTCAGCGTCGAACAGGTCACGGGCTTCAGCCAGCTTGAGGTAATCCCCGACCGCGCCGCCATGTCCAGGCATGGCATCAAGATGAGCGATATCAACGATCTGGTCGAAACGGCTGTCGGCGGCAAGGTGGCAACCGAACTGATCGATGAACAACTGCGAATCGGCATACAGGTTCGCGTCCCCGAGGAACGACGCGACTCGCCGGAGTCAATCCGGGAACTGACGATCCGCACCCCGTCCGGCGCGCTGGTGCAACTTGGAAGTGTGGCCACGATCCGACGCCTGGAAGGTCCGGCGCAGATCAGTCGCGAAAACGGCATGCGAAGGGTCGTGGTCGAGGCAAACGTCGCGGGTCGGGACCTGGGCGGCTTCGTCAAGGAGTCACGCGATCGACTTTCGACCATATCCGCCCAGCTACCCACCGGCTACTGGCTGGAATTCGGCGGCACCTTTGAAAACCAGAAGCGCGCGATGACGCGCCTGGGCGTGGTCATCCCGATTTCGATCGGACTCATATTCCTGATGCTGGTGTCGGCGCTCGGTTCGCTGCGCCCCGCCACGATGGTGCTGCTGAACCTGCCCTTCGCCCTTGCCGGCGGTCTGGTGGCGATGGTTGCCTTCGACATGCCGTTCAACGTGCCGGCCACCATCGGATTCATCGCGGTGTTCGGCATTGCGGTCCAGAACGGCACGGTGCTGCTGACCTTCATCCTGCAGCTTCGCCAGGAAGGCCTGTCGGCTGTAGAAGCGGTGATCCGGGCGTGCCGCCTGCGCCTGCGCGCGCTGTTGATGACATCCGCCACCACCGTCCTGGGCCTGCTGCCCATGCTGTACGCGACCGGCCCCGGCGCCGAAATCCAGCGTCCGCTGGCCGTCGTCGTCATCGGCGGCCTGATTTCCTCGACCGTGCTGACGCTGTTCGTCCTGCCCTCGATCTATGTGACGTTCGCGGGGAAACGCGCGGCCGTGTGATGACGGAAGCACATACCCCTTCGTGAAACATCGGCCATGCTCAACGCCCTCCATACAACTCGCCGTGACGGACCTTGCCCTTGAAGACGCGGTAGATGAACACCGTGTATGCGATCACGATCGGCGCCCCTATGCCGGAGATGATCAACATGGTTAAAAGGGTCTTCGCGGAAGATGACGCGTTGTCGATGGTCAGGCTCAAGGCCAAGTCGTTTCTGGCGGGAACCATACGCGGGAACAGCCCCACCGCGGCCAGGCCGATCTGGGTGGCGATCGAGATAGACGACGCCAGGAACGCCCACGGATGGCGGCCGGATCTCACGAACACCGGTATCAGGACGAACGCGGCCAGCATGATCGGGAACAGCACCCAGAAAACCGGGTTCTTCAGTATCCCGGCAAACAGGAATGGCGATACGAACAGCGTTACCGCCGTCGCGACGACCCACAACACCACCCAGCATGTCCACAACCCCGGGACGACGCGTTCCATGCGATGGCGCAGGTCGCCGTCGGTCTTGATGTGCAGGTACAACGCCCCGTGTGTGAGAAACATCGCCAGCGTCAGGACGCCGACAAGCAGCGCGTACGGATTAAGCAGCCCGACGAACGTGCCGGTGAAGTCGCCTTTTTCGTTCAGGGGCAGTCCCCGCAGGATGTTTCCGACCGCCACTCCAAACAGGATCGGCGGAACGACGCTGCCCAGGCCGAACGCCCAGTCCCAGGCACGGACCCAGCGCGGCGAGTCCATCTTGTCGCGAAACTCGAACGACACCGCGCGCCAGATCAAAAAGACGAGCAGCAGCATCAGCGCCAGGTAGAAACCGGAAAACACCGTCGCGTAGACGAACGGGAAAGCCGCGAACAACGCACCTCCGGCAGTCAGCAGCCAGACCTCGTTTCCGTCCCAGACCGGGGCAATCGAATCCATGTGAATCCCGCGCTCGCGGGCATCGCGCGCGAACAGGGACAACGCGCCGACACCAAGGTCAAAGCCATCCAGAACGGCATACACGGCGATCAACACGAAATACAGCACGAACCAGATGATCTGGAGGATTCCGTGTTCCATCACGCCACCTCCGGGGCCTTCTCCGGCCCGCGCCTTACTTCGCGCACAAGCATAAAGATGTACAGACCGCCCAACAGTACGTACATGAACCCGATCAGGGCGATACTGAACCAGAGTTCCGGCACGCCGACCGTCACCGATACCGAGTCGGCGGTGCGAAGCAGGCGATAGACGGACCATGGCTGACGACCGACCTCGGCGGTGATCCAGCCGAGTTGCGAGGCGGCAAGCGTCAAGGGAGTCACGACAAGCAGAAGCCGGTGATACCAGCGGGCCGTGGCCAGACGCCCGCGCCACAGAAGCAGAAGGCCCAGACCCGTCACGGCTATGAAGAGCATCCCGAGCGCCACCATCGTGTGAAACGACACGAATGTCAGAAAGATCGGGGGGATCTCGTCCGCCTTGAAGGAGTCCAGACCCTTGACCTGGGCATTGGGGTCTCCGTACGCCAGCCAGCTCGCCAGCTTCGGGATCTCCACGGCGGCCTCAAGGCGCAACGGGTCCTTGCGCGGGATGCCGAACACCACCAGCGGCGCGCCCTTCCGCGTTTCGTAGATGCCCTCGATGGCCGCGAACTTCTCGGGCTGGGTCCGCGCGACCTGGCGGGCGTGATTGTCACCGGTTGGGAAGGCGGCGGTTACCGAGAAGACGAATCCGGAGATGACCGCGACGATCAAACCGCGTCGGGCGACTTCATCCAAACGGTCGCGCAGGAGACGCCAGGCGCTGATGCCGCCCAGAAAGAAGGCGCCGGTGATCAGGCAGGCCGCCAGAGTGTGGAAGAAACGGTGCCACATCGACGGGTTGAAAACGGCCTCGGAAAAGCTGGTTAGCACCGCGCGGCCGTCGACAATCTCGAAGCCGGCGGGGGTCTGCTGCCAACTGTTCGCGATCAGGATCCAGAACGCCGACATGGTCGCGCCGAACGCCACCATCAGGATCGAGAACCAGTGAACGCCCTTGCCCACCTTGTTCCGCCCGAACAGATACAGTCCCAGGAAGCTGGATTCCAGGAAAAACGCGAAGATGCCCTCGGCCGCCAGGGGCGCGCCAAAGATGTCGCCGACGAAGCGCGAGTACGAGGCCCAGTTGGTCCCGAACTGAAACTCCATCACGATGCCGGTCGCGACCCCGACCGCGAACGTCAGGGCGAATATCCGGCCGAAAAACCTGCCCAGCCTGATCCAGACGTGGTCGCCCGTGCGCATCCCCTTGAACTCGATGAACACCAGCAGCCATGCCAGACCAATCGAAATCGGCGGAAACAGGAAGTGGAAACCGATCGTCATCGCGAACTGCAGTCGGGCCAGTACTATCGCGTCCATCCACGACCTCCGTCTGTATGACCCCGGTGATTCCGGTGATTCCGGTATGCATAAAGCTTGGCTGAAGCCCAATTCCAAGTCAACCGGCCCGGAGGCCATGGCAATTCGCACAAAAAAGCCTATACTTCGCGTCCGCTGCTATCTGCCCGGGCCGCAGCCGCATTGATAACATCGTGAAAGGAACGCATTGAACAAGACCAGAAAAAACGAAAGCCTCAGAAACGTCGCAATCATCGCCCACGTTGATCACGGAAAGACCACCCTGGTTGACGCCATGTTTCGCCAAAGCGGCGTGTTCCGGGAAGGCCAGCAGGTCGCGGTCAGGATCATGGATAACATGGAACTGGAACGCGAACGCGGCATCACCATCGCCGCCAAAAACTGCTCGGTCATCTGGCACGACGTGAAGATCAACATCATCGACACCCCTGGACACGCCGACTTCGGTGGCGAGGTCGAGCGGGCTTTGTCGATGGCCGATGGCGCGGTCCTGCTGGTCGACGCGGCCGAAGGCCCCCTGCCTCAGACCAGGTTCGTTCTGAAAAAGACGCTGGAAGCCGGCCTGAAGGTCATCGTCGTCATCAACAAGATAGACAGGAAGGACGCCAGGCCGGAAGATGTACTGAACGAGATTTTCGACCTTTTCATAGACCTCGGCGCGGACGACAGGCAGCTTGATTTTCCTTGTCTTTATGCTGTCGGACGCGATGGCGTCGCCATGCGCGGATTGTCGGACGATCGAAAGGATCTGCAGTGCCTGTTCGAGACAATCCTGGCCGAGATCCCCGCCCCGAACTATGACCCGGACGAACCATTCCAGATGCTGGTCTCCGACCTGGACTACTCGGATTACGTTGGCAGACTGGCCATCGGAAAGGTCGCGCACGGACACGTTACGTCGTCCGACGCGCTGACGTGCATTGGAGCCGATGGCAGGGGCAAGCCGCTGAAGGTCACAAGGCTGCAGAGTTACCAGGGCATCAGCATAAATGACGTGGAGACCGCGCAGCCCGGCGACATCGTCGTGCTGGCGGGCATCGAGGACGTGATGATCGGCGACACGATATGCACCCAGGTCGCCCCCAAGGCGCTGCCACGCATCACCGTCGACGAACCCACTGTTTTCATGCGTATTTTCTGCAACACTTCGCCCCTGGCCGGCACCGAAGGTACCATCTTCCAGCCGAACAGGATTCACGACCGGCTTCTAAAGGAAACCCTGCGCAACGTCTCGATTCGACTGGAGATACCATCGGAAGGCGAAGGATTCGTGGTCAAGGGTCGCGGCGAATTCCAGCTTGCCATCCTGATCGAGACGATGCGCCGTGAAGGTTTCGAGATGTGCGTCAGCCGGCCGGAAGTTATCTGCAGGCATGTGGATGGGAAGATGCAGGAACCGATCGAGCATCTTTACGTGGACTGCGCCGAGATCTACCAGGGCGTCGTCACCCAGAAGATCAACATGCGCAAAGGCCGGATGATCAACTACGGAAGCCACGGAACCGGCCGCGTCAGGCTCGAGTTCAAGATCCCCAGCAGATGTCTGATCGGATACCACGACGAATTTCTGACCGACACCAGGGGAACCGGAATCATGAGTTCGTACCTGGTCGGTTACGAGGAATACTGCGGAGACTTCACCAGCCGCTTCAGCGGCTCGATCGTCGCCGACCGCGCGGGCGTTGCCGTGGCCTACGCGCTGTGGGGTCTTGAGGACAGGGGCCGGCTGTTCCTGGTTCCGGGCGACCCCTTCTATGAGGGCATGATCGTCGGCGAACACAATCGTCCGAACGACATAGACGTGAACCCGGCCAGGGAAAAGAAACTCAGCAACATGCGGGCCGCGGGTCGCGACGACAACATCCTGCTGTCACCGGCTTCGCCCCTGACCCTTGAACAGGCGCTGCAGTTCATCAAGGACGACGAGATGGTCGAAGTCACCCCTAAGTCCGTCCGCCTGCGCAAACTGTTCCTGTCCGAACATAAACGCCACAACCTGAACGGTATCAAGAAACTGGCCGCGATGGCCGAGGGCTGAAGAACCGCGAGACCACCGGGAAATTGTAGTTCAGTATTGATTCTCGAACGCCTTCAGCGGGACTTCGGGATAGATCTGACCGTGACAGGGCGGCATCGAGTTGTAGACCCAGTCGATGTCGATCAGGCCCAGGCGGATGAAGCCGCGGCGATGGAACCCGACGAACGGGCCGCGCGCCAGGACGCTTTCCATCTGCATCGTCATGCCGAACACCGCGACGGGCCGACCGGGAACCAGCCGATCGATATGCTTGCCAAACGCGCCGGTGGCGAAAGCCAGCCGCCTGCTGTCCGCGGCCTGACACTGGATGAGCGGAAAAATCCGCGGCATGCCGTCATCGTCGACGTAAGCCAGAAACTTCAGGTTTCCCAGACCGTTGAAAATGGCCTGGGCCGGGTGTTTCAGGATACGCGGCCGCGTCCGGTCGGCAAACGCGCCCTTGCCCAGCCTGGTGGCGATGGCGGACGGGATGATTCTGGCCATCGGCAGGGGTTGAACCTCGGTCGCGTCCAGCAGATCCAGATAGTGCACGGTATTGATCCCGAAGTACGTGTTGTAACGGAACAACGGCTGGGCGTTGAAATGCTCATAATCCTCGCCCTCGCGGGTCGCGTGGGTGTATCGGGCATGCCCCCCGACCAGCCGCTTGTCCAGGGTGACGACAACGAACGCCATCAAAGGGTTCTGGCGCAGGTGTTCCTTGCTTTTCCCTTCCGAGAACTGCCCGAACATCAGGTGCGTCGGATCCTTCGCCTCAAGGGTTGACATCAGGGTGATGTGAGGGAGGCCGTCAGGACCGACCGTCGCGATGATACCCAGTTTGGTCGCGGCGTTCAACGCGGCCATGGCGCCTTCGGTCAACTGATTCATGCGGAAACCTCCAGTCTAGTCGTCCAGGCGCGTTGCCCCGCTGACACGCACAATCCCGGGTGAAACGCCCGAAGCACGCGCGACCGCGCCCATTTCTTCCAGTTCGGCCGCCGTCATCAGGGGCGTGCCGCGATATGGCCAGTCCATCCCCAGCCGCCTGTACTTGTCGCGCCCCAGGTGATTGAAAGCGCAAAGATCCCAGCGCGACACCGCCGCGCCAAGTTCGTCCGCGATGAAACGACCGATGGCGCCGATGTTTTCCGCCGTGGCCGTCGCGCCCGGGATCAAAGGCGTCCGGATCCACAAAACGGTGGACCCTGCCGCCGTTTCGTCCGCCAGGATCGACCGCGCCACGTGACGCGCGTTTTCCAGGATGCCTTCGTTGCCGGTCCCGCAGTAAAGTCGATGCGCGGTCGAGTCCATAAGCTTCAGGTCGAACAGAACGATGTCGGCCAATGGCAACAGCGAGTCCAGCGTTTCAACGCGGCACAGCCCGCACGTGTCGATGGCCGTGCCGATGCCGGCCGCCTTCAGGCCCTTCAGCACCTCGAGACAGAATCCTGGCTGGGCAGTCGCCTCGCCACCCGAGATCGTCACGCCCCCGCCCGCTTTTTCGAAATACACCCGATCCTTGACCAGTTCGCGGACAAGCTCGTCCGCGGACATGCGGCGGCCCCACATCTCCAGTGCCGTTGCCGGGCAGGCATCCACGCAGTCACCCGCCCCTACACACTTTTCACGGTCAATCCGCACCAGACCGGGCGACCATTCCAACGCCTGATGTCCGCATGCCGACGCGCACGACCCGCAACCTATGCACTTCGCCTCCACCCACTGGACCTGGGGACGCGGACTGATGCTTTCCGGATTGTGACACCACTCGCAACGCAGCGGACAGCCCTTCAAAAACACGGTGGTCCGCAGACCGGGGCCGTCCTCGGTCGACATGCGCTGAATCTCCAGGACCAGACCGTCCGCCATCGAAATCCCCCTGCCCGTCAGATGCGCTGATGGCTCATGCGCGCGATGACCTCATCCTGCAGTTCCCTGCCGATGCCGACGAAGTACGCGTTGTACCCGGTGACCCTGACCAGCAGATGACGGTAGTCCTGCGGGTGTTTCTGCGCGTCGCGCAGCATGTCCGGGTCCAGGATGTTGATCTGCAGCGCGGTTCCGCCATTCTGGATGTACCCGTACAGAAACGACTTGAACTTTTCGCGGTGTTCGGGGTCCCTTATGAACGCCGGGTTGAACGTGATGGTGTGGCTGGCGCCGTTGGGAAGACAGTTGAAGTAGCCGGCCAGGTCGCCTTCACCCTCGATCGCCCTGCCGCCAAGCGCCTTTCCAACGGAATTGCTGTTCGATGTCGGGCCGTTGATGTCGGCGCCGTTGACCGGGCAGATTGCGTTGGACAGGAACTGCCCCCGTGGCCGGCCATCCGGTGTCGCCACCACCACATAGCCGTCGCCCGCCCAGTAGTTCCAGCTTAGCATCCCGGGCCGGTAGCGTCGCCCCGTTGCGGCGGTGCTGTGGCGCCAGGCATGGTCACACCACAGTTCCATCACGCGCACAGCCATCCCGTCGGCCTGATCGTCGTCCCGACCGTACTTGGGCGCGCGATTCTTCGCGTGCGCCTGAAGCACCTCGTGCCCGACCCAGTTGTCTCGCAGGGCCTGGAGCAGTTGCTTCATGGTGCAGACACCCTTGTCGAACACAAGGTACTTGACCGCCAGCAGCGAATCGACCGTGGTCGCGAACGTCACCGCTTCAAGGGTAGTCAGGCTGATCTCGGCCGCTCCCTGCGTGACATCCCTGCCACTTGCAGCGCACCCGGACACCAGGCAGGACACGTAGGGCGTCGGGAAGAATCTGGCGCGCACCGCCTCGGACGCCTCGTGAACACCAACGCACCGTTCGACGATATAGCTGGTCTGAGCGGCGTACGCGTCCCAGAATTCCTCGAAATCCTTGAACATTGACGAGTCGCCGGTCGACGGGCCGTCCTGCGTGATCTTTGATTCAACACCCGTAATCGGGTCGCGATACGGCAGCAGGTCGCGCCCTCCGGTCAGGGCCAGTTCGACCGCCTTGACCAGGTTCAGGTTGTTGTCGACCGTGCCCGAGCGGTCGTTCCCGACCATCGTGTTTTCCAGACACCCGACCGGCGCGTACTCGTGAACGTTATCCTCGTTGATCCGATCCTGCATGCCGGCCATGCGGGCCTGCCTGATCATCCCGGCCATCGACCGCTCGTCGAAGTTCAGCAGAAACGGCGCACCCTGGCTGTCGGCGATCATCTGCACGACGCGATCCATCAGTTCCGGCGGGGAATTGCGGTGCAGGCGCACGTTCGGTTTCGGTTCAAGGATCGGCGACATCTCGTCGATCACTTCCAGCACCGCATACGTGAACTCGTTCGTCATGTCCGCGCCGCCAGGGCCGACCCCGGAAAGCGTGATGAGCTGTCCGAAACCGGCCGTGATGCCCTGGTTTCCGCTGCGGATCTGCGCGTCGTACGCCGTATTGCAGTGCATCCAGAAACACTTCAACAGTTCCTTGCCGAATTCGCGATCCATCCCGTCCGCGATGGACTTGCGCCAGTACGGCAGCAGGTACTGATCGAACCGGCCGAAGGACACGCCCGGACCGGGATAGTTTTCATCGCTCATCACCAGCATGTGGGTCAGCCACAGCGACTGCAGGGCATCCCAGAACGTCGAGGCGGGTTCCCACGGAACGCGGTCCATATTCGCCGCCATCGACAACAGTTCGTCGCGCCGGCCTTGATCGCCCTCGTCCCCGGCCAGTGCCCTGCATCGCGCCGCGTACTTCGCCGCCAGGTCGCGCGGCATGGTCGCGGCCGTCATCATCGCCCGAAGCTGCGCCCCGCGCGGCCCCTCGCGTTCCGCGTCGGACAGGGCGTCCAGGAACGACTGAAGCTCGTCAAACACGCCTCGCCACCCGATCTTCAGGACCTTTTCATAGCCAGGAATCAGGTGGCCGCTGGTGGCACCGGCGTTTCCATAACCGTGATCGTGAAAACGCTTCATCTTTTCACGGGCGCCGCCGGGACCGACGACCAGCCGGTCGTATTCCCTGGCCTCGGATCGGTTCAAACACAGCGAGGTCTGGATATTGAAACGACCGCCGCAGATCAGATCGCCCGGCAGGATCTCTTTTGGGAGTTCGTCCACCATGACACGGCGCACGAACCACGCACGACGCTCGGGCAGGCTCCAGGTCCAGAACTGCGGATCCAGTTCCACGTTCCGCGCCCCCATCTGGTAGGTGCCGCGCAACGCCGACATCAGAAAGTACACTTCCGGCACGATGTAGTACGTCAGCTCGTTGAACTGGACGTCCCACGGAGTCCCAGTGCTCCAGGCCGTGAACTCGTTGTTCCACGGTCGCGACGCACCACGGAAGTAATAGTCACGCAGCCACTGGATACGAGGCGACAGGTTGTACGGTTGTTTCAGTCCAGGGGTCCGGTCGGTCCTGGTCGGATTCGAGCTGGCGTCCATGCAAAACCCCACGCGTTCGAGCCGTTACAACGATTGTAGTACCCGCCCGATCCGGTGTCCCGGGATATTTGCGCCCGGAAATCGAATCATGTACCCATAACCAGACGCCGTGATACCATTCGCGCACAAAGTGCCGTCGGCAATGTCAGGCCTTTCGGGGCCATCCAGCCGGACACGCAGGAATGCGTTTAACCGTTAACGGATGGTTCCGTCATGTCGAAGACTCCCGATGAAATCCAGCAATCCCCGGTTTTCCAGCCCCGGGCCTGTCCAAGGGCCGGCCTTGTCGTCATCGACGCCCAGAGACTGTTTCTGGACCCCCTGTCTCCCGCCCGGGTTACCGATCCCGAGTCCGTGATCTCGAACTCACGCCTGCTCGCCAGCCTCTTCCTGACCCTCGGTCTGCCGGTGCTGTTCACCCGGCATGTGGAACCGGACACCGCCCCGCGAGGCACACTGGCTGAATTCTTCCCGCATCCGCTCTCGCCGTCGGACCCCATGTCCGTCCTCGCACCCGACTTCGACGACTTGACGCCCCTGACCGCGACCATGGACAAGGATCGCCACGACGCCTTCTCGCGTGGACTGCATCCTTCATTCACGAACGTGACGACGTTGTATCTGACGGGAGTGCGCACTCCGCTGTGCGTGCTGGCAACCGCGCTGGGACTGGCACGGTTCGGCATCACGCCCGTCGTGGTGCACGACGCCTGCTCGGCAAGGTTCCGCTCCGATCACGATGCCGCCCTGCGGTGCCTTCTGACCGGTCACGCCCGCGTTCGTTGCACGGCCGAAGCCATGGAAAGCATCCATTCCCTGTTCCGGAGGACAGATGGCAGGTGAAATCATGGACATCATCGTGGCAGGCGCCGGCCCGGCCGGAATGTCCTGCGCGATCGAATCCGCCACCCTGGGCATGGACACGCTGATCGTCTCGGACGGTCCCCCTGGTGGCCTGGTCAATGCCGCTCGCAGGTTGGACAACATCCCGGGGTTTGAGCGCGGCATCTCCGCCCAATTATGGATACGGGACATGGCCACACGTCTGGCATCGCCCCGAATCCGATTCGTGGATACCGGCGTGCGCAGGATCAGCGCCCACGGCCCGGACATGCTCGTCACGACGACGAACGGGCAGCTTATGGCGAGATGCGTCGTGCTCGCCACAGGAACAAGACCCGTGGCGTTCTCGCCGGCCCTGCCGGCTTCAAAGCGAATCCACCGTGATATCAGGACGGTTCCCAGGGATCTGTCCGGCCAGCGTGCCGCGGTGATCGGCGGTTCCGAGGCCGCCGTCGACACCGCGTTGAGCCTGCTGGATCGCGGTGCGATGGTTCGTGTCTTCGCGCGGGGGACGCGACTTCGCGGAAGGACGGCATTGCTCCGGGAATTCACCGATTCCACGGCAGAACTGGACACGGGAAGAACAGTCGTCAAGGTTGAAGCAGATCCGTACGTAACTCTTTGTTTTGACGACAAATCCCGATGGTCTAGCGAACACCTGCTGGTATGCGTGGGGCGGGAATCACGGATAGACGAAATCGGCTTGCCGCAGTCCGGCCCGCTTCCAGGACTGTTCATGGCCGGAGACATGCTGCGCGACAGCGACCAGCGCTTCATTCCGGCCGCGATGACGGACGGAATCGAAATGGCACGAAGGGCTTTCGAGTCACTTGAATCACGGAGAACAACATGAGCGTCATCAAGGTCCAACCCAGTATTCACGATGGAGTTGTCAGCCACGGGAACAAGTCGCCGACGCAGGAAATGCCCGCCACGGACCTGCCACAAATCGAAATCCTGAGCAGACGAGGTTCACCCGAGGTCGCCGAGATCTTCGTCTCGCGCCTTCGCCACGGCGACGACAACAGCCTGGTGGAATTCGTCGATGGCCTGGACTTCAGATTTCCCCGCGAGGAAAAGTGGATCATCAACATCTCGACCCAGTTCGGATGTCCAGTGGGATGCGTGTTCTGTGACGCGGCCCACCGATACTTCGGGAATATCGACGCGCCAGGAATGCTCGCCCAGATCGATGCGGTTCTTCGGCGCCACCCCGGAGTGGCGCGTGAATGCAAAAAATTGAAGGTCCACTTCTCCCGCATGGGTGAACCTTCAAGAAACCCGGACGTGCTCGAGGCCATCGCGAGACTGCCGTCCCTTGTCCGATCCAGTGGATTGTGGGTATGCGTTGCCTCGGTCGCGCCCCGCGGCTGCGAGGACTGGTTCGACGCGCTGCTCAGACTTCGGGACAGGCTGTTCCCCGGACGCATGCAGTTGCAGTTCTCGATCAATTCGACATCGGAGACATACCGGGCACATCTCACACCTACGCCGCTGATGCCGTTCTCATGGATTCGCGAAAACGCCGCACGGTTTCACGGACCGGGGCAGCGGTCGTGCGTATTGAACTTCGCCCTGGCGCGAGATATCCCCTTCGAACCGGTTACGCTGCGCCAGCAATTCGACCCGGCCACCACGTGCGTCAAACTGACGCCACTCAACCCGACGGGAGCCGGTGACCGAAACAACCTGTCATCGCTGTCACAACCGCAACTGCTGGATATCGCCGAGGAAGTGCGGTCGCATGGATTTGATGTGATCCTTTCGATCGGGGACCCCAGGGAAGACTTGATTGGAAGCAACTGCGGACAGTCCGTCCGTGCCATGCGCCGGAGTGACGAAACCTGAGCGTCGCCCCAGTCAACGCCCCTCGATCCATTCGTTCATGAAAGGCTGGCGCTTGACCGGGTTGAACTCGACGAAATCGTGCTGAGCGACACCGGCCAGATGGTAGGGATCCCGCCGGAAGTATTCACGCACAGCCTCGATATCGTTGGCCCTTGCGATTACCAGACCGCCGGTCTTCGGATTCCTGGGACCGGACATCAGCAGCATCCCCGAATCGTAGCCTTCCTGCAGGAACTCGCGGTGACTGCCAACCACCGCGTCCACCATTTCCATCGAAGCCGTGTAACGAATATCGACCAGAAAGTGCTTCATAAACTGAACCCCATGCACAGACAGCCCCGGATTATCGCACATCGGAACGTGAAGTGATTGAATTCAGCGCCTGTCGGCCCCGAGGACCCTGGCGACCGCCAAGGTCAGTTCCGCGGCCTGGAACGGCTTCGCCACGAAATTCTGTCCGGGATCGAGCCTGCGCCCCGAAGCCTTGGACAAATCCGCGTGACCCGACATGAACAGCACCTTGATGGCGGGATACCTCATTGCGACCGAGTCGGCCAGGCTGCCGCCATCCATCTTCGGCATCACCACGTCGGTCAGGATCAAGTTGATCTCATCCGAGTGACGCTGGCACATGTTCAAGGCCTCGGCTCCGTCCACCGCCGTCATCACCCTGTAACCGGCCATCGCCAGAATCCGCTCGGAGACAGTGCGAACCTCGTCGTCATCCTCGACGATAAGGACAGTACCCGTCCCGCCGACCAGTTCTGCGCATTCGGGCTCTGCGCTCACGGCCTCGACCTGGCGCGTGGGAATGAACACGGTAAAAGTCGACCCCTTTCCGGATTCCGATTCCACCACGATCTGACCACCGGCCTCTCGGACAACCGCGAACACCGTTGCCAGACCCAGACCGGTCCCATGACCGATTTCTTTCGTGGTGAAGAACGGCTCGAAGATCCTGGACATGGTCCTCGAATCCATTCCTGTTCCCGTGTCGGAAACTGACACCGCCGTCCACCGACCAGCCCCGATCCGCACACCCTGGATAACGGTTTCCTGCTCAAAAAGCCGCCCGAACGTGCTGACCGTCAAAGTTCCACCGGACGGCATAGCATCCCGCGCGTTTATCGCCAGGTTGATCAGGACTTGCTCCATCTGACCCGGGTCGATCAGGATATTGCCGGCTTCGGCGTCCATTTCGAACGCGATTGAAATATTCTCGGTCAGGACACGATGCAGCAGTTTTTCCAGCCCTGTAAGGATCGAATTGACGGATACCACGCGGGGCTGGCTGGTCCGCCTTGAACCGAAGGCCAGAAGCTGGTGCGTCAGATTGGCAGCCCTCTCGCCGGCTGCCTGGATCTGCAGCAGATCTTCCAGCATCTGCCCCTTCAGCTCGCCACGACGCTGCATCAGCCCGGTATATCCGAGGATCGCACTCAGGAGATTGTTGAAATCATGGGCGATTCCACCAGCGAGGTGTCCGATCGTCTCCATCCTGCGCGAAAGCCGAAGTTCCTCTTCCGCGCGGGTCCTGGCGTCCTGTTCGGCCTTGATACGCGTGATGTCCATCAAGGTTCCCAGAACACTGACTATGCGTCCATCATCATCACGAACCGCGTTACCGGCAGTCCTGACGTACATCTGTCGCCCGTCCGCGCTGTTGAACACGGCATCCAGGACCCACGGAGTCCCATCGGTCAGGCACGCCTGAAACGCACGCTCGAGCGCCTCGCGGTATTCGGGCGCATACATCCTGAGACTGGTTTTTATGATCTCGGAGTCCAGCACCGGATATTCCGCCCTGGCGAAGCCATGAAGCCTGAAAGTCTCGTCGGTGAAGGTCATCCGCCCGGAACCGACATCCCATTCCCAGCCCCCGACAAGCGCCATCTGCTGAGTGACCCTGAGCAGCTCGGAATTCTTCACCAGTTCCTGTTGCGTCTGAACCAGCTCGTCGTTCTTGGCCTTCAGCGTGGCGGTCTTGGCGCGCACCTGCGCCCTGAGCGCGAACAGGAAGCCCGCTGAAAGCACCAGCAGACAGGTCGCGATCCCGATTACCCAATACACCCAGTCGGGCACGCGAGCCGGTATGGCGATATCCGAGGTCCATTCACGCAGAATCTGATAGTAGCGGGATCCGGAATCGGCACGCTGCGAGAAGACCTCGGTCTCGATGGTCTCCAGAAGATCGGAGTTGCGCCCCTTGCCGGTCGCGAAGTAGATCCACGCCGGCTGGAACACAATAGCCGACTTGTTCAAGCCATACCTGCGATAGAAATGATCGCCAAAAATATAGTTGGCGACCGCCACATCGGCGCGACCACGGGAAACAGCGTCAAACGCGTCAGCTATGCTATGTGTTCGGACGAACGTGACTTCGATGCCGAGCCCGTCGAAGAATTTGGCAAGCGAATCGAGTTGTATCGAACCATCCAGGATGGCTACCCTTTGCCCGGACAGATCACGCAACCCCGTGAGGTTCTTCCCGGAACTGGAATACACCTGCGACCAGCTTTCCAGCACGGGTGTCGAATGGAAGTCGTAGAGACGCGCGCGCTCGGCCGACCAGGCCACGTCCGGCAGCAGATCGATCCGGCCGTCATTGAGCGAAGAAAGGCATTCCTGCCATGAACACTTTACATAGCGTACCTGCCAGCCGTGGCCATCCGCGACATCTCGGAGGAAGTCAATCAGGATACCTTTCGCATCACCACGTCCGTCGAAATAGAGCTTCGGCTCGTTCTGGTATACACCGATTTTTACAATGCGAGGCACAGGCTGCGCGGGGGACGCGAGTCCAGTCGGTACCGACAATACTGAGAGCATCAACAGCAGTATGAGAACTCCACGCATAACGAGTCCGCGGCAAAATGTTACAACAGGTTGAACACTACTCCGGCTGATGTGCAAAAGTCAACTGTGGCGAATGAAATCCGCTAACCCTACGGAACGAGCCGATGTTGGCGAGGAAAACGTGCGGATCAGCGTTGAATAGTCAAGAAGACTGTGTGCCCATGACGGACAATCAGCAGCAGAACACGGGACTTGCTCTGTTCATATGCGGTACGGAAGTCCGACACCGAGTCGACCTTTTTCCGATTCACTTCGAGAACCACGTCACCTGGCCTGAGCCCGCCCCTGGCCGCCGCGCTGCCCCTCTCGACATCGGTGACTACCACCCCGGACTTAACGCCACCCGGAATGCGGTAGTCCTGCCTTGTTTCCGGGGTCAGATCGCCGACCTCGAGACCTTCCAGGGCACCTCGTGAGTCCCCGCCGGAACCCCCGGCGTAATACTGTGACGGCTGCTCGCCCAACTCGACCGTGACCTGGATCTCGGAAGAATCACGCAGCACAGTCATCTGAACCCTGGCGCCTGCACCACGCGACGCAATCACGTTTCTGAGTCTGGTTGACGAATCGATCCTCTCGCCGCCCACTTTCAGAATCACGTCGCCGCGCCTGAGTCCGGCCTTGTCCGCCGGGGTTCCCTCGGGCACGTCGGAGATCAGGACGCCCTCGGCCTTGCGCATGCCCAGTCCCGCCGCGAGGTCCGGGTTCAAGTCCTGCAGCACGACGCCCATCCAGCCGCGCACGACACGCCCGTTCTCAAGAATGCTGTTCAGAATGCCGAGGGCCATGTTGGACGGAATCGCGAATCCGATACCCTGGTATCCGCCGGTCTCGGACACGATGGCGGTGTTGATTCCGACAAGCTGGCCCCTGGTGTTCAACAAGGCGCCCCCGGAGTTTCCGGGGTTGATCGCAGCATCAGTCTGGATGAAATCCTCGTAGTCGACTATCCCCATGTTCGCGCGCCCCTTGGCCGACACGATTCCGCTGGTGACAGTGTTTCCCAGGCCGAACGGATTACCGATCGCGATGACGGTCTCGGCCAACCGCAGTTTGTCGGAATCACCGATGGGAATGGCCTGAAGACCGCCGACCTTCTTTTTCAGGCGCAGAACGGCCAGGTCACTCTTGGGGTCCGCCCCGACCAGTTCGGCCTCCATCTCGCGCCCGTCAAACAACATCACGGTGATGCCGTCCGCACCATCAACGACGTGATTGTTCGTGAGGATTATCCCGTCCGGGCTGACGATGACACCCGAACCGAGCGCCTGGGCACGACGGTCGCCCGGTATCGCCCGCTGACCGCCAGGGCCGAAAAAGTATTCGAAAAACGGGTCGTTAAGCGGCACCCGACCACGTCCCATCCGCCCGCTGACCTCGCGCGTCGTCGAAATGTTCACGACACCGCGGACCGCGTTCTCGGCCACGTCCGCCATTGGAGCGCCCTCGGCAAACGGCGCCTGACCAAACCTGATTCCCCTGGTATCCGCCCTGCCCTCGATCATCCACAGAAGACCGGCTGCTGCTATAACGGCAACACCCACGAAGGCCACGAACAGCATCGGTCTTACACGACTTCCCCCAGCACCGTAGTTCATAACAACCTCCATCTGAGAGAACGGACGACTGGCCGTCCCGTCCGACAGTCAATATTTCTGGTTCCTGAACGACTTTGTGTCAAGGCTGGGAATTGTCAAGATACGGTTAACAACGTAAGGATTCTTCAGGAAAAGTCTTTCTCGAAGATCTCCCAGAACGTAAGGAACAGGGCCGCAACGACAGGTCCGATGATGAAGCCTGAAAAACCGAAAACCACAAGGCCACCGAGGGTTGAGAGCAGAACCACCCAGTCCGGGACTCTGGTCTCGCGTCCGACCAGACGCGGTCGCAGGAAATTGTCGATCAGACCGATCACGAAGAACCCGAACAGCGCCATGATGATTCCCTTGACCCAGGCACCCGTCAGAACCAGGTAGATTGCGAATGGCAGCCACACGATCCAGGTGCCAAGAACCGGGATCATGGATGTGACCGACATCACGACACCCCACAGAACCGGTGCCCCGCTGCCAAGTGCCCAGAAGATCAGACCGCCCAGAGAGCCCTGGACAACCGCGATGACCAGAGTGCCCCTGATCATCGCATGAACCATCTGGGCGAACTTGGAAAACAGCATACTCTCGCGCCGATCCCCGATGGGGATAGCCTTCATAAGCACGCAGGTCAGGCGTGAGCCGTCCCGCAGCATGAAGAAGGACAGGTAGATCATGATGACAAGGGCGGCGGCAAACTTCGCGGTTCCCTGAACGGCGTTGACCGCGTTGCCTGCCACGAAGCCTCCGATCGCTGATATCCACTTGCTGAGCTGCGCGCTGATGTCCGCGGAATCGACCCCGAATCTGTGCAGGAACTCGTGGATGGCGGGCAGTTTCTCGTTGACCAGTTCAACATAGCGGCTGACATCTATGGAACCGTTCTGGTACTGCTGGTAAACGGACATCACCTGGTCATAGAACGCCTTGCCGACGACGATCAGCGGCACGACGCAGACAAGGACCGAGATCAACAGGGTGGCCAGGGCCGCAAGTGTCTGTCTGCCACGCATCACGCGGCACAGCCGTTTCTGGATTGGATAGAACATCAACGCAAGGACGCATGCCCACAGGATCGGTCCGAAAAACGGCTTCAGCACATATCCGAACAAAAGAGTCATCAGGACAAGGAGCGTCAGAAAGACCCTGCGCTCCAGTCTGAGCCGGCTGGCGTCACGCGCCACGCGTTCGGTTCGCATGCAGTCCGAAACAGGGTCGCAGGAGGGCTGTTCGCCGGATTGGGCGTCCACGTCCTGGGCGTCACCGTCGCCGGCGGTCGTGTCATCACTCGCGATCGTGCCGTCGTCGGCGGTCATGCCGTCAACGGGCGCGGTTTCGGGTGGCGACACAACGGGATCATCGGTGTCCGGGTTCATCATCCACAACCATTGGAAGACAGGGATTAATGTCGGTTAAGCCGACGGTTCCGTCAAGAATCGAACCTGCGCCGCCGGAGTCCGCGCCAGAACAACAGCGCGAAAACGGAAGTCAGAAGTACCAGCGCCGTTGCAGGCCCACCATTGCCGCCCGCGGACGAAGAACTGCACCCGGTGCCTGTGACAAGCTGGCCGACGCATTCACCCTCGGCAGAACACTTGTCACCGGAGGTCATGATATGTCCGTCGTCACAGGAAGCTCCCGGTGCGTACATCGCATTCGGAGGACATTTGACGCCCGTTCCGGTACAGAACTCGGCGATGTCGCAATCGGTGGCGGGTTCGCGGCACATCATGCCCTTGCCATAGATCAGGTCGGTGGGACACTTGACTGACTTGCCGTCGCAGAACTCGACCGCGTCGCACGCGCCAGCGGCCTTCCTGCATTCATGCCCCTTGCCGTAGATCATGTCGGCCGGGCACTCCACCGATTCGCCGTCACACTTTTCCGCCACGTCGCAGGGACCAGTCGCCTCGCGGCACACTTGATCCGCGCGCATGAAAGAATCGGGCGGACACTCTCCGTCGCTCCCCGAACAGTACTCGGGGGTATCGCATGGACCGGTGGCCGCGCGGCAGACGGTCGTCGCGGGCATGAACGCATCCGGTGGACATTCACCTGTGCCGGCCGAGCAGTATTCAGGCGCGTCGCATGGACCGGTCGAGGCCCGGCAAACTGCGCCCAACCCCGAAGACCCATCGGCGGGACATGTCGCGGACTTGCCGCTGCAGTACTCGGCCGCGTCGCATTGACCACCCGATTCACGACACACGTGCGAGGAATCCAGCAACTTGTCAGCGGGACAGGATTTGGATATTCCGGTGCACTTTTCGGCCACGTCGCAATCGCCGCCCGACTCTCGACATACCGTGTCCACTTCCTTGACCAGGTCATCCGGGCATTCCCTGGCGACACCGTCGCAATACTCAGGAGTGTCGCAGTCGCCTATGGCGGTCCTGCACTTGTACGATGCCGGACGAATCTGGTCCTTCGGACATTCCGTGCCGGTGCCGGGGCACATCTCACGCGCGTCGCATCCACCGACGGCTTCCCGGCACACGTGGGTGGTCGGCCGATAGCCGCAACCATCGCAGCACGCGCCGGCACTGCACCGACAGACCCAGCCGATGTGGCAGATCGTGTCCGCGCAGAGGGCATCCTCGTTGTAACGCATCATGCACGGCACGTTCATGCCGCAGTTGTCGGCGCAATTCCGGTTCTTGCAGCCGTTGTAGCCGTCGTCGCACGAACAGGTCGCGTAACCCGGCGAATAGTACTCGTCCACCGCGTAGAACGCGTGTCCCATCTCGTGAACTATCACGTTACTCATCTCGGACAGCCCGTAAGAGCTGTTGTCCGTAGTCATCACGATCAAAGGGCCGCCCCAGTGCGCGTATGCGAAATAGCCATCAGGAAACTCGCCGTTGCTGTCGTTCACGCTGTTCGCGACAAAAACCGTGACCGCGCTGTTCGCTTCGGCGTAGTTCTTCATGTAGGTATTAAAGGACTCGACCGCGTCGACGTAATAGCCGTTGTACCCGAGGTTGCCCATCACGTCGCCGATCCACAGCCCCTCTTCATCGGAACGGTGGGAGATCGGTTCGTAACCGGTCGCCACGGCCGAACCCTGCTGACTGGGCCGATAACTGTAGAACTTGAATTCCAGATCGATGCCGTAGGCCGATGCCTTGGCCGGCCACCATGCCATCCCTGAAGTGATTTCGTTGTAAACCGCGTTTTCCAGTTGCGTCGTCCAGTTTTCGCGGTTGGTGTCGATCGAGCCGTCGCTCTCGGGCATGATAATCGTGACCGCGACGACGTTCCTCATCGGCCAGGCGGGAAGAACGGGCGCTGTCGTGGGTAAGTCCGCCGCGCGTCGCTCCAGGCCGGGCACCATCCCGTCCGGTGGAACGACAGGGGCTACCAGGGGGATCTCATGACCGGACATACGCTCGTATCGAATCGCGTCGCGCACCAGAGGCGGTCCGACCGGCTCTACAAGCGAGCTGCTCAGCGCCAGGCGGGCGCCGTTGAAAGCATCACGATCCTGTTCGTCGACACGCCAGCCCGTTCCGCCGCCGGACAGCGGTGACACCGACCGCACCCTGAAATCCCGAACCAGGGCCATCGCCGCGGCCTGGTCGCTGAACGAGGCCATCACCCTGCCCGGGAACAGAGTCGTAAGCACCCTTCCGCCGGCCGCGCGCACCAGTTCCGCGACATCGCCACGCTCCGGCGCGACCGTCACCAGGTAGTAACGGTCGGGAACACCCACGCCTTCGCGCAGCCCCGAACGATACCCGCTCGACACATCATCAAGGCCTGAATCGACGGCGGCGAAAGAAGCAGCCGGAACGAAAATCAACAACCCTGCGACGACATTCACAAAACGCGCGATTCGCATCAAAACCTCTAAGAATCAATCTGGAAAAATGTTTCGATGAAACTCATTTGATCAGGAAATCCTTGACCACCGCCATGTGCTGCATGTTCGAAGCAGACGAATCACCGGTGCTGGCCGGACTGAAATACTTGTCCAACACGGCCTGCGTGAAGGTTCTGGTATCGAAGACTAATCCATCAGAATAGACCCTGGACGTCGCATCCGTGGACGAAGGAAAGACCACCGGAACCTGGTAGGCGCAGAGCGCCGGGTCGCAGAGAACGAAATCGTATTGTTTGCTTCGATTGCTGTTCGTGTTCGGGTTGGCGTCGTCATCCACCGGATCGGGAGGGTCAACCACGAAAACACCATCGGTACCGAATCCGGATGTCGACACGGCAGACGTGCCGTTGAAATCCCCGCCCACGACATACATGTACTTGCCCGGATTGGCGGTCCTGTGGGCCTTCACCCTGGAAACGATGACCTGCGCCGCCTGAACCTGGTCAGAGGACGGGCTGGTGTGAAGATGCACGCTGATTGCCATCAGATCGACGTCGCCCGGGATATCGATGGTTGCCCACATCAGCTCACGGTTGGATATGTTCGGGTCATCCCAGTAGCCGCTGCCGGTGATCGGCCACCTGCTTACAACGCCGTTCGGGATCTGAAAACCGGAGTCGTCAACGGCCCAGTACTGGGCCCCGGCCACTGTCTGCGCGAAATCCAGGTAATCGGAAGCGGAATTGCCGCCGTAATTGAATTCCTGAACCAGAACGATGTCCGGATTCAGGCCGTCCAGGATATCGATACCATGTCCGGGGTCGTAACTCTGGCCGTTTCCACTGGTGAGGTTCGCGGCCACTATCCTGATCGGCAGGCCCGGGCCGACGCTGGTATCCGTGCCGGTGTCAACGCCGGTGTCAACGCCGGTGTCAGTGCCGGTGTCACTGTCGGAAGCGGTGTCGGTGCCCAGGTCAGCGGCGACGTCCGCGCCGGTGTCCGCGCCTGGGTCGTCAACAATATCCAGTTCCACGTCCGCTGATACGTCGGTGCCGTGGTCGACGCCCGTGTCATGGCCCTGGTCGTCAACGCCATCCGTTCCGTAATCGACCGTCACATCCAGGACATCGGCGTCCGGTTCGGCGACATCCGCCAGAACATCCGCGAGCGTTTCCCAGCCCGGGTCCAGAATCCCGTTATCAGCGTCCGCATCGGGCCGGTCTGAACCATCAACGGCCACGTCCAGGATTTCGGCGACCAGGACATCTTCCGCGTCCGATTCAGTGACGTCGAAATTCACCTTGCGCCCGGAGTCGCAGGCGGACAGGGAAAAGATCAGGGACAGGGACAGGATCAGGGACAGGATCAGGGTCGGTGACGGGGTTCCTCGTAGGGGCGAATGACAATTCGCCCTTCCGGTCATGAACATGGGTTTTCGCAACACGAGCCTCCGCATTTCTCGGAAGACAGGTCAACCCGTCGATGATAACGGATCAGCGGTGTCTTTCGGAAACAACCTTGAAGGCTTCGTGGGAAATCTGGATCGTCTGCTCGATGTCGGCATCCGTCAGCGAACAATTTATAAAGTGATTATGATGGCTTACAAAAAACACGCCACGCATCGCCGTTTCAGCGCAGAACTCCTGCGACATCTGCAGTGAATCGTCGTTCGTGATGCGCATGTAGAACATCGACGGGATACCGCTGACCTTCAGGTTCAGGCCGACATCGGCGGCGGCCGCTTCCATGCCTTCGGTCAGCCTGCGCCCCTTCGCCAGCATCAGGTTCGCGCCGTCCAGCCTTTTCAGTTCGTTGACCGTGGCAATCGCCCCGGCCATCGCCGCCGAACTGGCCCAGTAGCTCCCGGTGTAGAAGACGTCCGAGACCGCGCTGCGCAGAGCGTTCGTCCCTACCAGCGCCGAGATGCTCTGTCCGTTCGCGATCGCCTTGCAGTAGCAGGCCATGTCCGGCTTGAAACCAAAGTAGTTCGCGGAACCGGCCAGCGACAGGCGAAATCCTGCCCTGATGTCGTCAACGACAAGGACAATCCCCTTTTCGTTGCACAGCTTCTGCACCTTCTGCCAGTAGCCCTCGGCCGGCAGTTCGTTGTCCTGGAAAACGGGGTGGTGGTACGGCGTCGCCATGAACATCGCGATCTGGCCCGGATTGTCCCGCACCAACGCCTCGAACTGCTCGAAATCGTTCCAGTCAACGTACAGGTTGTTCGCCACGTCCTCGGGGGTGATGCCGGGCTTTCCGACCTTCTGTGTCCAGGGAGCCACGCCGTGATACCCGCCACGCACCAGAACGATCTTCTTGCGACCGGTCGCGGCCCTGGACACCATCATCGCAAGCTGGGTCACGTCACCGCCGTTCTTGGCGAAATAAGCCCAGTCCGCGATCTCGATGGTCTCGACCAGCAGTTCGGCCAGTTCGACCTGGCGCGCGCTGGGCAGCGCCATGCAGTCGCCACGCCTGCGCTGTTCGTCCACCGCGGCGTCCACGACGCGATTGTTGTACCCCAGCACGTTCGGGCCGTAAGCGCACATGTAGTCGATGTATCGGTTGCCATCGATGTCCCAGAAGTACGAGTCCTGCGCCCTGTCAACATAGAACGGATAGGAACTGACAGGAATGAACTGGGACTCGACCGGCCCCTGATGCCCCGGAATGCCTGTCGGGATCACCTTCAGTGCCCTGGAAAACAGTTGTCTGGACGCTTCGTTTCCACGCCAGCCGGACGGTGTGCTGTTGTCGCTCATTCGATCCCCCCTGGTTGCCCGTAAGGGCAAATCACTTCAGGTACCCGGCGATCAGGCCGAGTATCGGGTTCAGGTGATCAATCATCGGCACGAAGCCACGCATACCCATGCTGCCGAGGGCCACCAGGTCGTAAGTGTGGACGCGTCCGGTCAACAGGTCGTTCAACGCCTGCAAATCGGCGAACCACAGGACGCATCTGGGCGACTGATGCCGACCGACCGATGTCGTCAGATGGCCGCCCGCGCATGTCAGGTACAGCCCGATGTCATTGATGACCTCAAGCTGAATCACCCCGTCCGGGATGGCACGCGCACTGACCTTTGCAAGCTGGTCGTAATTGGCGATCTCGGACAGCGCGTGAAACGCCAGATACGCGGTCATCCTGGTGTTGGCGGCGAAGAAGGCCGGGTCGCGCAGGGCTTCGTCGGTCGGCATGAGCCACTTTTCAAGGCTGCCCATGAACTTCGTGAACGGGCCGCTCAGAAAGCCGAGCCTGGTGAATCCACGAATGGGAATCGGCTGTTTCGTTCCGGCAATCATACCGTTCAGGTGCGCGGCGTTCGGGAACCACAACACCACTTGCGCCGACCCGCCCTGGAAACTGCCGGTCGCCGGATCCGGGACCTGGTGGGTCACACGGCCATGATCGATACACAGCCTGGCCCGCCCGACCCCGGAGACCCGGAACTCGACAGTCACCTTCGTGTCCTGGATCAGCGCGGCCGCCTCGGCGTCGTACTCCGGAAGCAGTTCCAGCACCTTGAACAGTCCGTAAAGATGGACCCTCGCCTTTACCGCCTGGTCAATCATCTTGAATCCCCCGCCCGCCGCGCAGCCGCGTCAGGTCATCATGCCCTGGATCACCGCCATGAAGTCGTTCAGCTTGGCCGCGTATTCCGGTGAACCGTCGATCGCGACGCAGCCGGACTCGACCCCCTGCACGAACTCGACTTCCTTCAGCAGGACCTTCAGGGCGCCGTCGACGCTGGAGAACCTGAAGTGCACGAACGGCCTGCGACGGGTGTAGACACCACGCCCGGACTTGGTCCGTCCGCCGCGGATCCGCAGATACGCCGCGATGTTGTCGTCGCGTTCCGGCGTCGCAATCGTGAACTGATAGATACGATCCGGCTGGTTCGCGGTCCACTCGCGCATCTTAGGATCACCCAGACGGTTGTAGTTACTTAGGGCCGTGGTGATCATGTAGATCGACATCTTGACCTTCAGGTACCTTTTAAGCGGATCCTTGGGGCGGTTCGTCGGCAGCATCAGCGTGAGCCGCATCAGCAGGGTCAGCATCTTCACCAGCAGGCCGGGGTGCTTAAGACCACCCCGGATCCGTGGCACCGCCATCCCGCCGCTGAGCAGCGCGTTCATCGCCTTTACACTGCCGAAGTGCAGCGTTAGGTCGGGCGACTCGCACAGCTCCTCGACGACCTCAAGCGAACCGTTGTCGAAGTGCAGACAGGCGCCGATACGCGACTGGCCATCTGTGTCCGGACCCGGTTCACAGTCAGCGCTGAACTGGACGGTCGCCTTGACGTCCTTCCATGCCTTCGTGATGGCCGGGTCGTCGGCGAGAGGCACCTTCATGACGGGAAACGCCGCCCTGAAGAACAGCTTCGCAATCATTATTTCCCGGTCCATGTCAGACCTCATCATTCCAGTCTTCGTCTTCCTCGAACTCGACCTTCAGAAGCGCGCGTACCTGCTCGATGATCCCGTTGGCGTCCAGCTTGTAGTGGGCGTAGAGGTCCTCGGGATAACCGACCAGCGCGTACTCGTCCTGCAGGCCCGCCTTGGAGAAGGCACACCCCTTGCCGCTTTCGGCGATGACGTCCGCCACCGCGCTGCCAAGTCCACCCAGCACGCTGTGTTCCTCGACAGTCAGGATGCGCCTGGTCTCGAGCACCGCCTTCATGATCGCTTCGCGGTCGATCGGCTTGATGGTGTGCATGTTCAGGACGCGCACGGACAGGCCATCCATCTCTTTAAGGGACTTGGCGGCCTCGACCGCCTGCAGCACCGTGATGCCGCACGCGATGATGGTCAGGTCGGTTCCGGGATGAACCTCGACCGCCTTGCCGAGCTGGAAACCGTAGTCCTCGTTTTCGTAGAACGGCGGTTCAAAGCCGCGGCCGATGCGGATGTACGCCGGCCCGGGCAGATCCTTGACCGCCCGCACCGCGTTCGCCG
>JAGOFO010000010.1:2675-31686 GCA_017997155.1 Myxococcota bacterium | reverse complement strand
CACAGGTCGCGCATGGGATTGAAGAATTCAAGGCGGGCAGGCGGGACATGCTGTTTCACGGTGCTCCTTCGGCCATAGTGATCGGTTCCAAACCCGGTGCGTCGTGCCCGGCCGAGGACGCGCTTCTCGCGACCCAGAATATCGTCCTTGCCGCGCACTCGATGGGCTTCGGGACCTGCCTGATCGGCATGGAGGTCGAGGCCGCAAGCCATTCGAAACCGATCCACCGGGCGCTCGGGTTCCAGGATCACGAACGCATCTACTCCATGATCGTGGTCGGCCACCCGGACGAGAAATGGTGCCACGTCTGCGGCAGGCTCGAAACCGAGATCCGCGTGCTGCCAACGGTTGATTGACTGTTCGGGCGGCCGCCGATTATCATCCGACGATGAACCGCAACGAATACGGTGCAATCTTCGATCTGGACGGAACGCTGGTGGCGTCCGAAATCCTTTACCAGAAGGCCACGGCATACATCCTGAAGAAGGCCGGCAGATCAGCCGCCGAACTTACCCCCGCCGAACGCGCTGCCATTCCGGGCAGGTCCGCCCTTGAGAACATGCGCTTTTACCGCAACAGATTCGATCTGCCATGGCAGCCGGAGTATCTGGTGGCAAAGCGGATGGAACTGGTCGAAGCACTGATTAAGACACAGGGAGTCATGCTGATTCCCGGTGTCTTCGAGTTCTGCCAGGCAGTCAGGGAAGGCGGATTCGGCATGGCTGTCGCATCGTCGTCGCCGCGGCCATACGTGCGGCTGGTGCTTGAGGTAACGGGGCTTTCCGGGTTCTTCGAGACAATCCTGTCGGGCGATGACGTCGACCGCCACAAGCCCGATCCCAGGATCTTCCTGGACGCGGCCGACAGGATCGGCCTGCCTCCCCGGCGCTGCGTAGTCTTCGAGGACGCCGATTCGGGCCTTCAGGCCGCGGCGGCGGCCGGCATGAAGTCGATACTGATCAACAACGAAACCATCCTGCCCGAACAGAAGGCGAACGCCACGCTGGTGATCCCGCACTACTGCGGACTGAAACTGTCCGACGTGAAGCGTGTCATCAACGGTTCCATCGAACTGGTTGACTGACTGATCAGACTTTCCTTCCCGTTTCGCGAACAGGATCGGCAAGGCGTGTTCCGCTGGCGAACACCGCGGCCCGGCCGCTGCGACCATCCATCGCGACAGTCAGGGGGTTCGACGTTCGGAAATGAATGCAGTGAGCTGTTCTTCCGACCACGGACCAGTCCCTGGCTGCCGTCATGTTCAACCAGGAGTCCGGCCTTGAGTACCTGATCTTCATGTAACCGGCGTTGCGCGCCACCAGGTTATGAAAGAAATGGGTTCCCTGGGATGATTCGACCCTGAAGTCCTTCAGATCCATCTCGACGATCGCGACGGCCTCGCTGATGTCGGACCAGATCACCGGGATTCCCAGGAATCGGTCGCTGGAGCCCCACCTGCCGGGACCAATCAGCAGGTATCCGCGCTCCTGTCCCCGCAGGTCCGCGTTCAGTTCTGCGATTTCCTGCTTGATTTCCAGGGTTTCTGTCGTCAGAAAGCGATCGGGATCGACCATGACGACGTCGCTCAAACCGTTCACCTCGCCGTTTCCAAGCGACTCCGACGAATACAGAAAAACGTCTGGGTCCGCTGTCTGCCAATCCATCAAAGGGACCTCGACGAACGCCTTGTTGATGGCAAGTGGACGGATCTGCAGCACGAAAAACTCGGCGCGGCCGGATCGGCCTGGCGTCATGTTGGCCGCGAACTCGACCTCGATGGGCAGGGAAAATGCCTCCTCGCCGAGAGCCATCACGTCCTGGACGATATCGGCGAGGGGGAAGGTTCCATACTTGAGAACCCCGGAAAAATCGAGAACGCGTGGGCCGGGGCCGTCGAGATCCGGAATCATCGTGCCATTGAACGTATCCCATCTGGACGCCAGTCCAGAAAGAACGCCGTGCCGCTCGGCATCGCCAAGGTCGAGCAGTTCAAGGGTATCGACCTCGTCCTCCACCATATCACCGACGCGTGAATCGAGGCGCAACGCCCAGAATCGTTTCTGCGCGTTGTTCATCAGGTCACGCGACGTAAGGATGTCGGCGCGCGGGAATGCCGGACAGAATCGGAAGACGCGCCCGCCATCGACGATGGTTCGCCCGAGTCCGAGCGCGATACTGGCGATCCCGTCCGAGGATCTCAACGAGCCAGTCGGATAGAAATTGAAGGACTGGGCGACCCCGGACAAGTCCGGGTAAAAATGGATGCCGTGCCTGCGACCGACCATCTCCTGAACGATCACGGCCATCTTCTCGTCACGAGGTTTGAAACGGCCTCCAGCCAGGAATTGCCGCGCCCGGGCTTCGTAGACGCTGGAAAAGACGAGCTTGACCGCCCTTGTCAACTCTTGGTAGCGGGTTCCGATCTCGGCCGACGAATTTGGCACCATCACAGTCCGGTACACGCCGGCCAGCGGACAAGCCTGTGAATCCTCCAGCAGGCCGGAAGACCTGACAGCCAGGGGCACGTCGATCGACTGCACCAGTTCAAGCAGGCTCCGTTTCAGTTCGGCGCTCAGGTTTCCTTCCAGAAAACGTTCACGAATCGCCGCGTCCGACAATTCGTCCAACTCTCCTTCAATTCCGTTGTGTTCAATAAAATCATCGTATTCCGACGTCCCGATGAATGCGGTCAACGGAAGCGAAACATCCACACCGGGGTATCGCGAGGACATCGACATCATACTCAGTGACGAGTTCAGGAACGCCAGGCCGCGCCCCTTGCCACCCATCGACCCTTCGGCAAGCCTGACCATCTCGGCGCGTTCGCTGCGCTCCCAGTCGACAACGTCCACCACCTTGCCGCGATTCGCCGCGCGACGCGCCTCCTCGAACACGTTAAGCAGGTACGATCTGACTTCCTCGAGAGATTCGAAATTCGAGATGCTCAGCGGCTGAATTCTTCGTGCGAAGTCGATCTCGCCGTGCGCCATCAGCCAACCCGAAAAATGGTTGTGCCCGGCGTGCCAGCCGACGCTTTCGATCGGTACGCGTGCCAGCGCGTCGATAAACTCGGACACACTGGAAACGGTCTCGACCTCAAAGCCGTCCGGCATCCGGAAGACGAAGTCGCCAAAGCCAAGCTGGGTCACAATGAAATCCTTCAGGGTGACCGTCAATGACGACGAGTTCTTATCGGCAAAACAGGCTCCAAGACGCTCGGCGTGAACGCGGTTTCCCGGTTCGGCGGACTGCAGAAGCACTGGAAGCGTCGCCTTCTCATGGCGCACCATTTCAAGGAAGGCTACGCCCGCCTGATCATCCATGCGCCCGCCTCGCAGGTACTGCACATCCGAAATGATGCCGATGAGATAATCCTTGTATTCCCTGAATGCCGCTGCCGCCTCGTCGAAGTCGTGGACACTGATCACCTTCGGTCTGGAACGCATCCTCGCACGCCGCACGCTCTCCGATGCACCCTCGTTGATCAGCATCTGTGTCTGTTTGACGATTTGAGAATAGAGCAGGGGAAGAAAATACGAATAATGTTGAACCGAATCCTCGACCACAAGGATGACGCGCACATTGCCGACCAACGTGTCGTGACGAATGTTGTGGCGGTCCTCGGTGGCCTTGATCATCGCCAGAAAGACCTTGCTGTCGCCGGTCCAGAGGAAGACGTCATCGACCTGCCCGGTGGAAGCACCGCGGACCCGTTCGCGATCCGAGACGTTGTTGATAAGCAGCACGACCGGCAGATCCGGGTGGCCAGCCTTTATATCCGCGGCCAGTTCTCCGAACGTTTTGTCGCCGAGTCGCGGCATGATGATCACCATGTCGAAGCGCTTATCGGACAGTGCCTCCATGGCGTCGGCGTGAGAGGCCGCATGCCTCACTCGTGGCGGGAAACTGAGGTTCAGGCCGCTGTACTCACCATAGAGCTGCTCGGTAAGCAATCCGTCCTGTTCAAAGATGAATGCATCGTAGTAGCTGGAGCACAACAGTATTTCGTTGACCCGCCACCTTGTCAGTTCGTGGCCGCGTTCTTCAATGGCCTTGAGCCTCTGCAGCGACGAACGAATCTCGGCGTCGAACATCCTTTCATCCCCCTCGGGCGCGGCAAGGCCACCTTCACGGTCCGCCCATCCGTCACAGTATTGACTAAACAAGTACTTTAGGCTAGGAACACTTACGGCTGCAGGTGTTTCACGTTGTGTGAAGTCGACCTGCCCGGGCTGGCGGCTTCTGAACGTTTTTGCGGCAATGGCCTCGAAAGTCAAGCACTGCCCCCGGGGTTTCCCGTACTCGCCTCTGGAGGTTTCCAAATGACTCGTCAGGAATTTATGGAACAGGTCGCCGCGAAGAACCCGGCTCAGCCCGAGTTTATTCAGGCCGTGGCGGAAGTCGTCGACAATATCTGGGATATCGTCGAGTCGAATCCCGCCTTCAAGGGCACGAACGTGCTCGGAAGGCTTGTCGAGCCGGAACGCGTTCACACCTTCCGCGTTGCATGGGTCAACGACCGCAACGAGGTCGAGGTCAACCGCGGTTACCGCATCCAGTTCAACAGCGCCATCGGACCGTACAAGGGTGGCATCCGCTTCCATCCGTCCGTCAACCTGTCCATCCTGAAATTCCTGGGTTTCGAGCAGATCTTCAAGAACGCCCTGACCACGCTGCCGATGGGCGGTGGCAAGGGCGGCGCGGACTTCAACGCCCGTGGTCGCTCTGAAGGCGAGATCATGCGCTTCTGCCAGGCATTCATGAATGAGCTGTTCCAGTACATCGGCCCGGACACCGACGTTCCGGCTGGTGACATCGGCGTCGGCGGCAGGGAAATCGGCTTCATGTTCGGACAGTACCGCAAGCTCACGCACGAGTTCACCGGCGTCCTGACCGGTAAGGGCAGGACCTGGGGTGGATCGCTGGTTCGTCCCGAGGCGACCGGTTTCGGCGTCTCCTACCTGACTGACGCAATTCTGAAGAGAAACGGCCAGAGCTTTGAAGGCAAGACCGTCGGTATCTCGGGCTTCGGCAACGTCGCCTGGGGCGCCTGTCAGAAGGTCACCCAGCTGGGCGGCAAGGTCGTCACCATTTCCGGTCCGGACGGCTACGTTTACGACAAGGACGGCATCGGCACCCAGGAAAAGTGGAACTACCTGGTCGAGATGCGCACTTCGAACAACGACCGGGCCGAGGACTACGCGAAGCGTTTCGGCGTCGAGTTCGTCGCTGGCCGCAGGCCGTGGGAGCGCAAGCTCGACGTGGCGCTGCCGTGCGCGACCCAGAACGAAATGGGCGCGGAAGACGCCAGGAACCTGCTGAACAACGGTTGTGGCTGCGTGGTTGAAGGCGCGAACATGCCCTGCACCCCGGAAGCCGTTCACCTGTTCCAGCAGGCGAAGATCCTGTTCGCCCCCGGTAAGGCGGCGAACGCCGGCGGTGTCGCCACCTCCGGTCTCGAGATGACCCAGAACAGCATCCGCATGAGCTGGAGCCCCGCCGAGGTCGACGAAAAGCTGCACGGAATCATGAACTCGATTCATGAGGCGTGCGTGACCCACGGCAAGCGCGAAGACGGTTCCGTCGACTACGTGAAGGGCGCGAACGTCGCCGGCTTCATGAAGGTCGCCACCGCCATGGTCGAGCAGGGCATCATCTGACGCCAGAACCGCGATCCGGTGTTCAAACTTCACCGGATCGCGGCGAAACCCGCACGGTTACTTCCTGACATCCTTCAATGTTCGACGGTAGTCGCCAAGAGCTTCTTTCAGCATGGCGTCGCGGACTATGGCTGCGGGTATTGAACCACCGGGCTCGCTGTAGACCTCATAGCGGACCTTGCTGCCGCCCTGGCCATCCGGCTCGGCCTGCCAGTAACCCTTGACCATACCCATCCTGACGTAGGCGGGGTCCGGCGGAGGCCCGAACTGGTCGGTCGTGCCGAAATCCAGCCGCAGAACCTCGCCGTTGCTGACACGATTGATCTTCATCGTGTAGTCGCGATCGGACACGACCGGAGTCGCGACCCTGTCGTAGAACACCAGTTCATCAGCGCCGCGTTTTATGAAACGCCGCTCCTTGACCGGTGGCATGGCGATGGCGAACGTGTCCCAGGCCTTCGAGATCAGTCGTTCGGGCGACACGGGCGAGGTCGACTCAAAACGCAGAACGTAGAATCCCTTTGTCCTGCCAGGCTTGCGACTGACAACGATGCCATCCTTCGTGCGTTTCAATTCCTTGAAACCGTCGGTCTGCGCGACCGCCGGCCGGGCAACGGGGCAGACCAGCGCGACGGCCAGCACAAAAGTCGCGATGGTTGTCCCTGTCGTGAAGAACCTAGTCATCATAGGGGCCTCCGGGTCAGGTGATGCGGGCAGTTTAGCATACGGAAAAGGGGAAGGAATATCCCCGCGGTTATCCACGTACACGAATGAACACGACGAACGGCAGACATGCCAGGAGCAGTAAAATCAGGCCGAAGGGCGAGCCAGGTCGCGCGCCTGTCGAGGAACACCCACCGCCCGCGAACCCGCCATGATCCGCACCCGAACCAGTGTCCAGCACCACGGAGTCCAACGACGACACGTCCACCGTCGACGCATCGCGTGCGTCGACCACGAATAGATCGGTTGCCAGATCCGTTCCGACGGCGACATCGTCTTCGGTCGTTTCCACCACCACATCGACGGCAACCGTATCCACATCCCCGGCCTCCCGGACCTCGGCGTCCAGGATGTCGACAACATCGGACACGTCCTCAGCCACTTCCACCAGTTCGGCCGTCTCCACGGAATCAGGCACCGGAACCGGTTCAGCAGCCACCGGCATCATCAGACGCCCTTTGTGGATTACGAACGCCTCTTCCAACGGACCGAACTTGATTGACTCGGCCTCAAGTGCCGGGTTCAGTTCGTATTTCGGGTACATGGTCGACGTGACGATCAGCGCCAGCCGGTGCCCTGTATTGAACACCATAGCCGACTGAAGCAGGTCCACCTCGACCTCGTAGGTGACCCCGGGCTCGACTGGAAGAACCTGATCGCATGCTCCCCGCCTGGACAGCCTGATGGCGCCGTCTGAGATAATCCATGCCGATCCGTCCGGTTGCACGTCAGCCAGGCGGACCACGATATCGGCGTCCGGGTATTTCGTTGACACCTCGAAGACCGCCGACATGCGACCGATCGACTCGAACGGTTCGGCCAGCGGCTCGGACGCGAACATGACATAGTCGGAGCGGGACAAAACCTTGCCGAGTTCCATGCGACCCGATGTTCCGGTGAGATTTCGCCCGCCGACCACCGGCGAGTAGTCCCTGTGGTCAAAACCGATGGCCACCGGCAGCACTTGAGACGGTTCGACCACGTCTTCCGGCGGTTCCACAGTGTCCGTCGGTTCCAGGGCGTCCGGCGCTTCCCGTGCCCAGCCGGTCGTGGACACCACATCGTCCGAGCTTTCCAGAACGCCGGCGTCCGAAATCGAAAACTCGCGGTACTCGTTTGGCAGCGGCCAGTCATCCGCCTCGCGCCATTCGTTTCCAGGAGCGCCTTCCTCGCCGGAACCCATCACGAAGTACCGGACATGCGGCCATTTGGCGATCTGGGATTTATCCCCTGCCAGACAGAAGGAAGTCCATCCCAGCAGGATAAGTTGCAGCGAGTCTTTGTGGCCCGAGGAATCGCCGAGGGCATTGGCAAGTTGCCAGTGATCCCACGGTCCCATGACCAGGTACTGGTGCGCCGACGCCCACTCGTCGCCACGATCGATATAGGCCCTGTACCCGGCGATGGTGCCTTCAGTGAACACGTCATACCAGCCGCCGACGTGAACGGCCGCGGCCTTGATCTCGCCCTCGATGCGGTCGAGCATCAATGGATTCCAGAAATCGTCGCATGTCCGATGTCCGGAAAGACTGCCCAGCATCGAAGACGCGCCGACCCATGACAACCAGCTCTCGACCGTGTCCTTCTTGAAGACGCCGCCATGAAACGCGGCAAGGTTGTACATGTCGGGCGCTCCCTCGCCGAGAAACTGGCATCGCATCGTATCGGAGGCGCCGGGCGCGGCGAGATACCCCGGGATGGCCAGCGCCGACAGCCCGAACTGCATGATGTTTCCGTTGCACCAGTCCTGGGTGAGCAGCCATTCGACCGTGTCCGGTCCATCTGAAGAATCATGGAAAAACGCGTCCGGTTCTCCACCCGAATCGCCGGTGCCCCGCGTATCCTGAATCACCAGCGCCAGACCGAACATGTCGACCATGTAGTTGATAACCATGTCGGCGATGTCGGAGGGCAGCGCCCCGAGCACGTTCGGGTAGGGCGTGCGCATCAGGACGGTCGGGTAGGGAGGTGTGAAGACCCCGGGGTCGGGCAGGAATATGGCGGTCGAAAGCTCGACACCATCGGACATTTCGGCCAGTTCCACACGGTCAGGTTCGGCGGCCCTGACGTCACAGACCGCGGCGACAGACATAAACACGAACAGGGAGAGGGCCAGTGCCGCTCGTCTGGTCATCGTATAACACCCTGAATAATCAATTACAATCACGCCGGCCACATGCGCGGGAATGGTACCAGCATCATTGTCTACGATCAATTCTCAATTCCATGTCCCGATTGACAAAGTGCCTCGCAACACCTACATATATCGGGAAGCCGCCATTACCACGGCAGGCTGCGACCACGGAGAATGCGATGGAATCCCGGGAAAAGCAGGATCTCTATGATGAATTCGGCATCAGTGCGGGCGCCCCGCCCGTCGATGCCAGGGCCGATCAGACAGATGAGCCAACGTTCACGTGTGCCGAGGATGGAATCCCGGTCGAAGAACTGGAATTCGATCCCGTGGCGGTCAAGGACTCCGAAGAGACGACCGTCACCGACGGGATCCCCGTAGACGTGATTCACGACCCGATCCCGGAACCCAAGGTACCGTCGATCGCGGGGATCGGAGATGATCCGGTGGCGATCGAACTGGCCGACACCAGGGACAGGTTGCTCAGGCTGGCCGCCGAATTCGAAAACTTCAAGAAACGCCGGATACGCGAACGTGAAGAGCAGCAGAAATACGCCAACGAAAGGTTGCTGAAGGATTTCCTGCCAGTCATCGACAACCTCGAACGCGCGCTGGATTCCGCCAGGCAGACCGGCCAGGGACAGGCGATCACCGCCGGCCTGGATCTGGTGATCCACGAATTCCTGAACGTGATGGCGCGGGAAGGTGTCACGCCGCTTCAATCGATCGGAAAGCCGTTCGACCCATCCTTCCAGGACGCCCTTCAGCAGATTGAAACATCCGATGTTCAGCCTGGAATGGTGGCCGCCGAGATCCTGAAGGGATATCTTCTGCATGGTCGCGTGCTCAGGCCCGCACTGGTGGTGGTCGCGCGCGAGCCGCAGGGTCAAGCCTGAGGCTTAACACACTCAATCGTCGCACAATTCAATAGTATTGCGGCATTCGCGATTTCCCGTGATAGAATCGTCCGGTTCGGTTCGCACTGGCGGGGGGCTTGATGAACGGATTCGATGCCAGGACACCAGAGCTGCTGGAAGTTCTATCCAGGTACCAGGGCAAGCGACTGTTCGTGGCGGTGATCGGTTCGCCCGACCCGGACGGTCTGGCGTCGGCCTGGTCCCTGAAAATCATCGCGAAGGCCGTCGGCGTCACGATGGACATCCTGACGTTCGAGATCCTGTCGCGGCCGGACAACATCGCCTTCTGCCAGATGCTGGAAATCCCGTTCAAGTACGTCGATCATCTTCCGCGAGTCGGCTACTCCGGTTACTGCGTGGTGGATCGCCAGAACGCACGCCTTCCGATCGGATACTCCAGAAAACTCGAACTGGTCGCGCACATCGACCATCACGTTGAAATCCCCACCGGCGCGATGTTCGCGCAGCAGACGCCGGCCTTTGGCAGCACCAGCAGCGTGATGGCGCACCACATGAAATACATGCTCGAACATTTCGAGCTCGATCCTTCCGAGGCCTGCCGCGTCGCGACAGCCCTGATGTTCGGGATCAGGACCGACACACAGAACTTCCTGACCGCCAAGGCACAGGACTACGAGGCCGCTGCCCTCCTGGCGCCGCGGGCGTCGACGGAACTGATCCGCACTATGGTCAACACGCCGGTCGGGCGCCCGTTCATCAACACACTGGCCGCGGCTCTCGGTGCAAGGGAAAGTCACAACGGTCTAACCATCGCGTTCGCCGGACAGGTCGCCAAAAGCGCGCGGGACACGATCGGCCAGACCGCCGACTTCCTGATTCGCGGTGACAAAACGACGGCAATCATCGTGTTCGGTGTCGTGGACAACTACATTGTCGGCTCCCTCAGGACCGTCGACGCCGATCTCGAACCGTTCAAGTTCATCGAGGGCTCCCTGTCCCGTGTATTCAGCTTCCCGATAGACTGCGGTGGAAGGACCTTCTCGGGCGGGTTCCAGATTCCGCTGAAGCTCGTCGCCGAAACCGAAATCGACGTCGTCGGACACCAGATCAGCGATTCCTTCTTCAAGGTCTGGTCCGACATCATCCGCGACAAGAGGCCTCGGGCCGCCTGGACAAGACGGCGAATTTCCAACCTTTGATCCCCAGGGATCTTTCCGTTGCACTCAGCGGGTCAATCGCGTATAATCCGTCCGCTTTTGTGCCCGATGGGCCTATAGCTCAGTTGGTAGAGCCACCGGCTCATAACCGGTTGGTCCCTGGTTCGAGCCCAGGTGGGCCCACCAGATACCGTGTGGTGGCGATGGGGTTGGCAATAAAGCCTTCGATGAAATCAATGGCCCGACGGCGGCCCGCACGAGCGGTTGCAGCCATGGGCCGGTTCTCACGGATACGGGGCGCCCTCATACGGCGCCTTTTTTGTATCCGATACTCCGGAAACCTTCGCACCTTCCAGCATTTTTCCGCAATTTCAACCAATCAGGAGGCGCTGTTTTGAAAGAAGTCATTAACGCTCTGCGTGCGCTGCAGGATGTTGATCAGGATCGGATCGACGCCGAGAAGGAACGCCAGGCCATCACCGACCGCGTCCAGGACCTTGTGGCAAGGGTCGCCGAACTGGAGCGGGAACAGTCAGAGAAGCGCGACAAGCTGCGCGAGGCCGAAAAGTGGTATCAGGAACGCGACCGTGAGTTGAAGGAAGACAACGAGAAGATCAAGCGCGCCCAGATGCGACTGAACGCCCTGAGCAAGCAGAAGGAATACGCCGCGGTTCAGCGCGAGATCGAAAGCCTCCGGCACGGCAACCAGGTCCGCGAGGAGGAGATCCTCAAGCTGCAGGCAGTGATGACCGAGTTCAAGGCCGCTGTCGACGAGGAAGAAAAGCTGCTGGACGAGATGCGCCAGGATCTGTCCCGCGAGCAGGCGTCCTCCGTGGAACGCGTCGCCCAACTCGACTCGCATATCGGCTCGCTCGAGCACTCCTACAAGGATTACGAGGCGAACATCCCGCCCGAGACCCTCAGGCGCTACAAACGCATCCAGAAGGCCTGGCTGGGGATGGCGGTCGTCCCGGTGGACACCAAGGGAAGCTGCGGCGGATGCCACAGGCGCCTGCCCCCGCAGCTCTACAACACGCTTCTGCGCAACGACGCTCTGCACACCTGCCCGTACTGCAATCGTTTCGTGTTCGTTGACGTCCGCGAAGCCTGCGAAGACGAGTAGTCCTCAGGCTCGGACTCCAGGACTCCACCCCAGTCGATTCAATCCCGAAAGCGAATCTGCGGAAACGGCAAGCGAATCTATTTGCGGCACGAGAAGGCGGTGTTCCTGAGGCAGGTCAGCGTGTTTCCCTGACGATCGGCGGTCACGATATCCAGGCATCCGTCCGCGTCCATGTCCACGACCGACATCTCAATCGGACTGGTTCCGGTTTCGAACTTGAACGGCTCGCTGAAACGGCGCTGGGCGAGATTGACGTATATCGAGACAGACGAATCATCCCGATCAAGCACCACGATGTCGAGGTAGCCGTCGCCGTTCATGTCGGCGAGTTCCAGAGCCACGGGAGCCTGCCCGCCGTAGGGAATCGGCACTGGAGGTTCGAAGCCCACGCGCTCGCCCGTCTGGGCAAGAACGTTCTTGTCCCTGGAATACGACAGGACGATGGAATCACTGAGAAGAACGGCCACGTCAGCAAACTGAATCAACGCCTCGTCGGCAGGCGCGGTCCCGTCGACCGGGTTGCGCAGGAAGCCGGCCTTGATGTCGATGGGCGGACCGCCGACGGCGAAGTCACGGCTTCCGGAAGTTTTGGGCACGAACAGGCCAAGCTTGTCGCTGACGAACAACGTGAAATCGCCGGTTCCGGAGTTGGCGACCAGAAGATCTATCTCTCCGGACTTGCCCTGCGCGTAATTTGAAAGAACCTGCTTCATGGCGAACGCCGTGATCTTGACCGGAACGCGATCCTCCTGGATTAACATGGGCTCGATATCGTTCCCGCTGGCCGTCTTGGGCAGGAAGGTTCCATCCATTTTGCCCAGCATGGACTGCATTGTGTAGATGGGGGATTCACCATCGTAGTAGTTGATGAATGCCACATCCATGATGTCGTAACCGATCGAACTGAGTTCGTTGAAATCAGCGACGGTGCCAATGCTCGGCCTGGGCCCGGCGTCTATTTCCCGGTAGCTGGCCGACATCAGCGTATGCGACATCTCGTTGAAAAGAACGACGATGGCAGTCTTCGTGTTATCTCCCTGGGGGACTAATGTCGTCAAAACGATCAGGTCGTCCGGCCTTGTCTCGGGATCGGTCGTCCCCAGATAGCTGTGTACGTCGAAGTTGCCTTTGACCAGCCCCGTCAGGCTGGAGGAGGCGAGCGGGAGGGAGCCGGCCGGTTCTATCGGCATGCCGACGACCGAGTTGGACGCAAAGACGCCGATGGCGGTATTGTTCTCAATCGGGGCATAAAGAACCGCCGCGTCCATATAATCGGCCTTGGCGCCGGCCAGCGGGGCCGTGAAGTGACCTGTTTCCATGGAAAGCGGCTCCCTGCCAAGCACGGTCTGGTATGACCCCTCGAACCTGCGGCCATCCTGCACCTCGCGGTAGTAAATGATGACCAGGCCGGTTCCATCCTTGTTAAGCAGCACGATGTCCTGCGTCCCGTCGCCGTCCATGTCGGCCAGGGTCAGGTCACGCGCCGCACCGGCGAGCATCGCGATGCCGGGACGCATGTATTCGACACCCGTAAAGCCCTTGATGCCCATGAACACCTGAACCATGTTCGCGCCTGGGCAGAGCACGGCCACGTCGTAAACGGAGTTTCCATCGACATCGCCAACGACGAGCTTCTGGGGGGACAGACCGGTCAGCCAGAGCTTATCCAGCAAGACGCGCTTTGAATTGGATTCGAAGCCGGCAGCTCCGAGCACGCCGACTTCTGTTGAATCGATCACAATCAAAGTATCGGGATCGGCGGTCATCGAGGCAAAATTGACTGCCGCGAGCCCCGAGACGTCATCAATGTCGCCCTTGGGATCTACCGTGCCGTTCTCACCCAGGGTGGCGACGCCATCCTGGTTGACCGGGAACACCGTTAACAGACCATCACCGCCCTTGCCGACTACCACCGCGTTACGGCCATTCGCGGCGAAGCGGCCAATCGCGATGTGTTGTGGAGACATGGGCCCCTGGTACAGAACCGCGTCGCCCCATCCCACGAGATCGCCGAAACCATCCACTGACGACAGGATGATACCGGTAGAATCGTAATTGTTTTCGCATATGAACGCGATGTCCGGGAACTGGTCCGAATTCAGTCCACCGATGGCGATTTCGAGCGGGCTGACGGTGAGTGGAATGAAAGCCATCTCGACGAAGGTATACCCCTCGTCCTGAACCATCACCACGATGCGTCGGGTATCTTCCACCCCACAGAAAGCGACAACATCGTCCGCGCCGTCGTCGTTCATGTCCGCGATGGCGATGACAGGGCAATTGTCCTTAATCAGCGTCCCCTGATACTGAAGAACGCCCGTTGAAACGCGTGTGTAAACACCAAGTTCTTCAGAGTCGGCGATCGCTACCCCCCAGAACCCGTCGATCGCTGCGCCAAGCCTGATACCCGCAACCACCGACGCTGGTCTGCCGGAAACCAGAGGAACGTCCTCACCGCCGACGAAACCGGGAGTCTCGACGAAAGTGAAGGGGTGTTCGACCAGCACATCGTGTCCCTCGAGACCGTCGTCGGCCGTGACCGTCATGATCAGGTTCTCGCCGACCCAGCCGATGACCGGCACTTCGATGTCGGTGGTCTCCGTGCCGTCGACAATCCTGGTGTCGACGACTTCGGCCGCGTCCCCGGCCTTCTCAGGCCAGGTCCACTCGAAATCCTTGACCGCAATCCGCACGTTTCGGACCTTGTTTCCCTGGTCGGTGACACGAACGCGGATCGTAAGACCGCCGATGAAATTCCCGTTGGCAGCCGGTGTCGGGTCCAGGATCTCGATAAGCGGAGCCTTGTTATCGACCAGGATCTTGCCCTTGACCGTCACCTGGCGCTGGTCGCTTGACACTGCCTTCACCTGGATCGACTCGTTGCCTTCCAGCAGCACCGTGGTGTCGATGTCCACCGAGTACTCGCCGGTGCCATCGACGCCGATCACGATCGGCTCGAAATCCTTGTTCCTGACCATCGAAACCGTGATGTCGGCGGGCAGGTCGTTTTCATCTTCATACCGGAATCTAGCCTTGTAAGTCCCCGAAACAAGAGGACGAATCGCAGGATCTGGCGCAATGAAGGTGATGTTCAGCCCCGCGGACGCGGTGTCGGGTTCCTGTCCGTTGTCGACCGGACCGAGATCTGTAGTGGTCTCGCCCTCACCACAACCGGACAAAAGAAGACCGGCAAGGACAACCAGGCCGGAAAAACGACGCACGGCAGCATAAGGGTTATGCATGTTAAACCCCGTAAGATCCCGTCATATTGTCATGGATGAGGAACTGAAGGTCAAAAAAACGGCAGGATGTGTTTCACAAAGGTTCGGGCTTGGAAACACCGGATACTTCCGGATCAGGAGGAAGCGCCGTCAATAACCTGGACCACGGCCGCGTCGATGAGGACATCCCGGCTGAGCGGCTCGAACGCGTTTCTGGCCCCGCTGCCAAAAGCGACGACAACGTCCTGTCCAACTGACGCGTCAAGGTTGTCAGCGGCTACCACCACTCGGCCTGTCGGTTCGTACCGGCCTTCACCCAGTGCACGAAGTTCGGACACCAGTATCAACTTGTGACCGCCGAGACGCGGAGATTTTTTTGTTGCCCAGACCTCGCCGACAACCCTGCAACGGATCATTTGTTCACCCCGGGTGATCTGGCGAGCAGCCCTTCATACATCTGAACACCGTCGACGATCGCTGCCACGGAGGCCTCGACCGGATATCGCGTGTCACCAAGCGCCAGACGGGCGGGATGCCCCATGCAGACAACCACGTCCTGACCAACCTCGGCTCCGACCGGGTCAACCACGATCAACTGATCGCCGTCGTGATCAGGCAGATGCCAGCAAAGCGGTTGAACAATCAACAGCTTGCACCCGTCGAGCCTTTCGCATTTCCTGGTGGCCCAGAGCTGACCGATCACCCTTCCCAGAATCATCGAACACCTGCTCAGCAGTCCACTGACGCCTCGTCAACGATGGCGATCACCGCATTTTTGGTGGTAACTTCAGGCCCGAGAACGATGTCCCGCACCCTGCTTCCGATCGCAACCACGACAAGCTGACCGATATCGGCGCCGAGCGGATCGACCGCCAGCAAGGTCGATTCGGACATCATGGGGCCTTCGAGATCGGCCTTCAACACGGTTCCCGGCCCGAGCCCCTGCAGACTTACCCGCCGGACCTCGACCACCCGCCGCGCCGCCAGGCCATCCGCCTGCTTCGCCCCCCAGACCGTTCCGATCACCTTGCCCAGAATCATGACGCCGTGCCCGCCTGAAGTAGTTTCCTCATCGCCGCCGCCTCGTCATCGAGGATCTTGCGCGCAGTGTCGGCAATTATCAACTCGGCAATCCTGCCGACAAGAAAGACCTTCACCCTGAGTTCGCCGGTGATAATCCGACGCGTGTGACCGCCGTCCAGCTCGACGAACTCCATCACCCCGGTGTTTTCCAGAAGCGGAACTATCCCCGGCGTGGTCGGCACATTCCTGAATTCGGCACGGCCCGCCGCCAGATCGACCTCGGACTCCTCAACCCACTCCATCCACTGCGGCTCGACTTTCTTGCCGCCCACGTCACTGATCATCGGAACCGGCAGATACCTGACCCTGCGGCGGATCCTGTCGCCATCACGGTTCCATTCAAGGGTCTGCGCGTCCATCACCGTGGACATGTGCGCCTTCAGCCGCTCAGTCACGCCATTGTCGAAGATCGCGCTGATCAGACTGTTTCGATCGGTCGGGAAGTCATGTTCATACTTGAACTTCATGCCGGATTCCTTGAATGCGACGGGGCGACATGATACCGTTCACGAATGTTTTGTGGCAATCCCCTCCTTGAAGGTTCCCAATCATGATCAGACTGAACAAATTCATTGCAGACGCCGGACTCGCATCGAGACGTCACGCCGAGCAGATGATTCTTGAGGGGCGGGTCACGGTAAATGGCAGGACGGCGACGATCGGTGAGTCGGTCGACCCGGAACGCGACCGGATAATGATTGACGGCACCGGTATCAAGAAGATGCCGGCCAGGCTCTACCTGGTGATGAACAAGCCCCGCGAGGTTCTATGCACGGCCGCCGACGCGGACGGCAGACGGACGGTCTACGATTTACTGCCTGATCTTCCGTCCAGGGTCCACTCGGTCGGAAGGCTCGACTTCATGAGCGAGGGTCTGCTGATCTTCACCAATGACGGGGACCTTACACGGCTGTTGACGCACCCGTCCGGCGGCATGGAGCGCGAGTACGAGGTGAAGCTGCAGGGCCCGGTCAGGGACTGGGTGCTGGGGCGGCTGGTCAGCGGCGTGATGCTGAAGGACGGCATGGCGAAGGCGCTGCGCGTGAACCGGCTCAGGATGGCCCGCACGAACGAGTGGCTGTCGGTCACCCTGGCCGAGGGGCGCTACCGCGAGGTAAGGCGCATGTTCGAGGAAGTCGGGTACAACGTGCTGAAACTGCGCCGTGTCAGGTTCGGGCCAATCCAGCTCGGCGACCTGCCAATCGGTCGGGTCCGGGAACTGACGCCTTCCGAGATCGATGCTCTGAAATCCGGACGGGCAACACCGCTTCCCAAGCCGGGAACCGTGCAGAAAAAGCACGTCAGCGCCGCACGGAAACAGGGCATGGGCTGGGCCGTGGCAAAGCCCGCGACCAGAACCAGCCGACCGTCTCGAGCCGGAGCGCCCGCCAAGGGCCGCGGCAAATCATCTCAGAAGGTATAAAGAATCCCGAAGTGGATGTTTCCGAACTCCTCCTTCGAGGCGCACTGCCCGGTTGAGGGGTCGATCGTCTTGCATCGCCTGTCCAGGATGATTCCGTAGTCCAGCCTGATTGGGACGACACCGGCCAGCATGTACCGCAGGCCCACTCCGACCGAATGCCGGAAGCTGGCGCCGTTCAATTCCTCGAAGGTTTCGGCAAGCGCTCCGAAGTCATAGAACGCGGCGCCGAAAAGGTCGACCTTCCTGATGATCGGGAACCTGACCTCGAATGACCCCGAGATGACGACGTCACCTCCGAACGGCCTGTACCAGGTGGTCTTCATCGCCTGATTGCCCAGGTCGTCCAGAACCGGCTCGCCGTTTTCGTTGTACATAGGCTCCTGGAACTGGCCAAGTTTCAGACTGCCGTCGGGGTTGTACTGGCCAACGCCGTCCGTCGAGAATCCTCGCAGGCCCCGGTTTCCACCAAGCGTGTAACGCTCCTCGATCGGCAGGTCGCCCGAGGCCGAGAACGAATGAGAGCCACCCAGCCTGGCGGTCAATCCGAAAGTCACCCAGTTCCTTATGCTGAAGAACGCCTTGCCGGTGAATTCGTACTTCAGATAGTTGCCCTCGGACACGGCGTTGATATAGGAAAGACTTGCCTGCGCATAGAAGCCCTTCGTCGGATTGATCGGATGGTCCAGCCCATCCCATGTCAGCGACGGGATCAGCTTGTTTTCGTAACGCCAGTCGTCGTAACTGCTTGACTGGGAAGGATCTCTGGTCTTGATCACTCCCGTGTCAAACGACAGCGCTCCGAAAAGGCGGGGCACGAACTCCTTGGAGATGGCGATCTCGGCACCGAACTGGATCCGATCGAGCGCCTTGGTGGCACGGTCATACTCCGCGTATGGCGTGACCCTGAATGACAGACCCTTGGCAAAGAAGTTCGGATCGAAATAGGTCGGAGTGAACGACGCGTAACGATCCCAGGCGGTGAACGAAAGTCCGTACTTCAGCGGCAGGTAGAGACGCTTGCCGTACCCCAGGAAGTTGGTGTCCGTGTACCTCACCTCGAGCGTCATCAGGATGTCGGGCAGGTCCAGGCCGAGACTGCGTCCGAAGCCCGTGTTGGTGATGTCGCTGATGGCAACGGTGTTGGTCAGGATGGACGAGACTGCCGGGGGCATGTCGGTGGCCCTGGTCGAGTCCAGTTTCTCAAGGCCCAGCGCGATATCGATGAATTTCGACTTGGCCTCGCGAACCCTGATGACGAGACCGACCCGATCCCTCGGGGGCTTCTCGTCTGCGCCGACCACGTCGACCCTGACCGACTCGAAGATGCCGAGATTGTTCAGATACCTGATCGCGGCCGAGACTTTTTCCACGTCGTACGGGTCGCCGGTTTTTGGAAAATCCTTGAGAATAACAGACTTACGCGTCTTCTTCGCGCCTTCGACGAACACTTCCCCAACGATGGTCCGGTAGCCTTCATCGACATCGATGAACAGATCGACCACCTCGGAGCGCACCTTCGCCGGGTCGCATTCCTGAATCGGCACATCCGGATTCGCGCCCGCGCACGACAGCGTCACGGAGGCGTTCAGAAAGCCTTCGCGGGCGTACCTGCGGGCCAGTTCGCGCAATCCCCTGTCCAGCAGGAAAGGAGAAAACGCCTGCCCCTTGCGCAACCCGATCAGCGACATCACATCGGAGACCGAGAGGAAGTCGTTGCCGTCGACCAGGACGGTTCCGACACCGGTACGCAGGCCCTCGTCGATCGAGATGTTCAGGTAGACACCCTCGGTCTCGGCGATCACCGCCACGTCAAAGGCGCTGTCGACCCCGGCGTAGTGGATGACCTCGTTGCCTTCGCCATCGGTTCCGGACGTCACCTGATAGCCAACGGAGGTGGTGCCGTTGTACTTCATTTCCGGGAAACCGCGCTCGTGATAGAGGTTCCTGACCTTTTCGAGATCGATTGCGATCTGGCCGGGCATGACTGCGCCCGCGCCACCGAAGAAGTCGTATGGTCTGGTGCTCATCACCGCGATGATGTCCGACTTCGGGATCGACTTGTTACCCGTGATCCTGATGTCCCGAATCTCGGCCTTCCCACCCTTGGTGACGAAGTAGGTGATCCTGCCGGCGACGCCCTCGACGAACTCCTCTCGGGATGCGCCGGCCACTCGACTGCGCGCGCGGTAGTCGAGCACGACATCCGAGAACAGATATCCCCGGTCTTCGTAGAACTGATGAATCCCTGCCCTTCCCCTGGATGCCTCCGAGAAGTCGAAGATGCCCGATTCGTCGAACGAAAGGACATCAAGTATTTCAGAGCTTTCCAGTGGTTTGAAACCAGTCCGGCCCTCGGCGTATTCGTCGCGGACGAACATCCTGATGAGCCAGCAGGAATCCCACGAGACTTCGATATCCATCACCCCGGTCTTATCATTGAAGACCGGGTTGACCTTCACGCCGGCGTATCCAACCTGTCGCAGCTTCGCCACGAGGGCCCGGGAGATCTCGGTGACGGTCTGCTCGGTCAGCGGACTTCCGCGCTTCACGCCCGACCACGACACCAGATCAGAGTGCCTGATGACCGGACAGGATTCGACCGCCCCGCCCTGCCGGCCCGCGGCGGACGGCGACACGGGCGGGGTATCGCCAGCCGGAGCCCTGGAACGACCGGCGCGACGCATCTGAACCCTTACGTCCTTGAGTCGTACGCGCGGCCCCTCCTTTACCGTGATCCGCAGCGCAACGGAGAAGTCATCAACCGGCAGCACATCGATGGTCACCTTTGTCCCGACGAAGCCGTCCTTCTGATACTCCTTGCGAATCACGTTCTCCTGGCTGCGCAGATACTCAATGTCGCTGACGCTGTCCTTGTCGAACGGATCACCGACCCGCAGCGACATCTTTTCGGCCAGCGACGAATCCCAGAAGTGTTTGTTTCCCTTGAATGATATCTTCGTGATCCGTTTGACCGGAACCAGACTGAGCCTTACGTCGACACCGTCGCCCGTGTTGATGCACTCGACATCCGCGTGAGTGAAAAATCCGAGCTTGGCAACCCTGGCAAGGGCGGCGGGAATCTTCTCGGGGTCCAGGTAACCGCCGACCCTGAAATCAACAAGACTGACGACGCGCGCAACAAAGTCCGGATCGGCGCACTCCCTGGTGTCGCAGTCCACAACCTGAATCGAGAACACCGGGCCGGCGCCGCAGATGTCGTACTCGGAGCCGTACTGGGCCGACGCCGTCGCGGATGCCAGCATTATTGCCGGGAGCAGCAAAGCCCCTATGGTCGAGAGCCTACTCAATCGGAAACCTGTACCTCAACCTGGTGTCGTAGTTCCGGCCGACGTCGTCCTGATCGGCCGAATATTCCACCGCCTTCAACCTGCCTTCGAGAGACAGCCCCTCGGTCAGCCTGATCTTGAATCCGGTGCTGTACTGGCTGGTGCCGGTACCCTGCTGAACCTGCGTCTGGAACTTGAAGCGGCGCCCGATGTGCGCCGATACGTCCAGATTGACGTCCCCGCTGGCCGAGACGCCGACGTTAACGGAGTCGATCATGTCGGCAAGAACGATCTTGAAAAGCGAGTCAGTCAGCCCGGAGGTCAACAGGTTCACGTTGACGAAAGACCCGGAAGACGCTGTCAGGGACTGGCCGGGCGCGATGCCTGTCAGAAGAAGCACCTGGAGATCGTTCGTGCTGATCCCGCGGCTCGGCGAGGTGATCTCGATGTCCAGGTCGGGGTATCTGCCCGACACGGCCAGGTTCACCTGGATCATGTCGCCGTAGAAGGCGTCGTTGCTTTCGTCGGGCGAGAACCTGGAGGCCGCGACCATGCCTCCGCCGAAACCGCTGTACTCTATGTAGGTCCTGGCCTGGATGTCCAGTTCCGGGTGGCCGATCTCGCCGTCGAAGTCGACTGTTCCACGGTAAACCTCGAACTCGCGCCGGACCACGTTGTATGTGAAGGTCCCGCCAGGAATGACCTCGACTCGATTCCAGAGCTCCGGGTATTTCAGGGTGCCGCGCAGATTGACGTTCACGCCCACGTCCAGATCGGTCTCGCCAATGCCCAGGCTGGTTCTGAGCCCGAAGGATGGCGCCCTGAGCGCTATGTCCAGTTTTGTGTCCGCAAGCCAGGGAACGCTCTTGAGCAGACCCAGGCCGCTGCGCGTTCCCGCCCGTTCGCCCGTTATGCCCGAGAACGCCTTGGTCATGACGTTGTAGTCCCGGTGATAGGAGCCATCGGTGACATTCACCTGTCCCGATACGGCTATCCCGGCGTCCTCCGATGCGACCTCAGCGCCTGGAAGCAGACCGAGCCTGTCGAATGTGACGTCCAGCCTCGGGTCGGCCACGACGAAGAACTCGCCGGTTGAAACGTACCTGATCTGCGATCCGTTCAGCTTGAAAGAACCGTCTTCCAGGCGTCCGTCATGCAGACTGGCGCCACCGGAAAGATTGAAACTGCCGTCGCCGATGGTCCCGGAAATCCATCTGCCGGCCGGGATGTCAATCTTCGTGTAAGGTTCCCCGGAGGGCGGCCTCACGGGCTCCAGCACGATTTCGCCACCGCGGGCGAGAGAGACCGGATCTCCGAAGCCCCTGATGCCCAGGTTCACGTCACCGGTCCTGATTACCCCGTCAAGAACGGGATTTTTCAAGGTCCCGGAAATCAGAAGCACGCCCTCGCGGCCCGCGCCCTGGGCATCGCACCCTTCGGGAAGCTCGAGCCGCGCCCCGGGCCGGCCGACGAAGGCCAGTTCACCGTCGGCGGTTGAGAATGTTCCCTTCAACGCCCTCAGCCAGTGAGCGCCCACCGAGCCGCTCACGAAGGCCCTCAAGCCCTGCTGATCGTTTTCCCCGCAAACCGACAGGGTCGACATGCCGTCATCCAGGGACACTCCCGACACGACGACGTGACCGGTGGAACTGAAACTGGCCTTCAGAGCAGTCTGATTCTTGAGTCGCGTCTGAAGATTCAGGAATTCAACCCACAGACCGCCTGGTGGGGATTCCAGACGGCCCGTGATCGCCCCATCCGAGAAGGACGGCATCTCGATGAAAAGATGCCCGTTCAACCTTCCCGAGAGCTTGCGGAGCGGGATGGACGGGATGACATCCTGCGGCGTCAGATCGTCGATCGCGATGTCCAGCATCATCCCGCTGAACATGCCGTCTTTCCAGAACACCCTTGAACCCGGAGCGAACCGCATCGCCCGGAAGAACCTGTCGGACGAAAAATGCAGATCGCCGCCGGCCTGCCGGGAGGCCCCGACGGAAACCGGAGAGAAACGGTGCTGCGCGTACTCGAAATCCGGCATGCTGACCGTGGCGTCAAGCTCGGGATCGGACAGTTTTCCGGAGGCCCGCACCAATGCCGACACCGTTCCGGACAGCGCCGCGTCCTCTTTCAAAGCGAGCAGTGTCTTGAGAGGAACGTTCTTCAGCGATCCTTCCAGGTCCAGAACGTTGTCCGCGAAATCCCACCCGCCCTTGACCGTCACCGAGCCTCCACCGCGAACAAGCGCGTCGACGGAGAGCATGCTGGCATTTCCCCGTTCGGCCGCCGCCTTCACGGTAACCAGTTCCAGCCCCCGCTTGAACGCGTCGATCCTGTCGAGGTGCAGCACCGCGTCACCGGACATGGTGCCAAGGGGATCGCGGATGTTGAAACCGAGACGGCCGGCTGATCCGAAACCGGTGCCTTCGACGGGCGCATCAAACGGAAGACGGCCGATGTCGATGGCCGCAAGCTTGACGCCGGACATGTTCACATTGCCGGCAAGCCCGCGGGATGCGAGTCCCGGGACGTAGATCTCGCCTTCGGACACATCGATGCGTGCGAAGGGTGTCACCGCCTTGAAGCCGTCGATCTCCAGCAGACCCGCGGTCAGGGATGCCTGTGCCGAAGCGGAGGCCACCTTCCAGCCGCGATACTCGAATCCGGAAAGCACGACGTCCGCGGTTCCGGACGGGGAAGATGCCTTGCCGGACATGCGGATCGCCGAAAGCATGGCGGTTCCGGCCATCGAAACCCCGAAAGGCTTCAAAAGGGCGGACAAATCCTTCGTGATGGTCGCTGACGCATACAGCCTGTCGCGTTCAAGATCCATGGTGCCAGCGGCCCGGATGATATCGACACCGCAGTTCAGCCTGAGTTCGGACAGCGAGATAACAGGCCGGGACAGGTTTCTTCCGGATGCCGTTCCCGAGACTTCAAGGGAATAGGTCTTGCCTTCCAGGACACCCTTGCGACTGATGCGTCCCGACATCGAACCGGCGGCCGTCAGCTTGAATTCGGAGCTGGTGTCGACAGGACCGGGCATGGAAGCGGCGCGCGACGCGGACGCACCCAGCTTGAACTCGCCGGTGCTGCCACCCGGGATCGGAATCGCCTTTGGTGAAATCGTTCGTTTCAGGGTGCGCAGAATGGCCGCGAAATTCACGCGGGTGAACGCCAGCGAGGCGGTCGCGTTCCACTTCAGGCCGGAATCCGGCGGCGACAGTTCGAACAGTCCCTCGGACAGATTGACCGAGGACACACCGGATTTCGCCGCAACCGCGATGTCCGAAACCTTGAAGACTCCATCGGCGTCCCTTCCGCCGGTCGCCTCCGCGTGCAGGACGCCGAGGTCGACCTCGCCAAGTTTCATCGATGGAGAGTCGATCTTTACGTAGAACTGCGGGTCCGAGCGGTCACCGCTGCCCTGGGCGGAAACGGAAATGCCGCCCCGGGCAAGACCGGACGTCAATCCCGACAGGATACCTCCGGACTCGGGAACCTCGAGCTGGGCCGTCAGCGCGTACTTCAGATTTTTGGCCCATGAGAGATATCCATCCGAAGCCTTCAGCGTGCCGAAGTCGAAACCGGCAACGAAGCTGCGGAAGCTGATCTCGTCCCAGTTGTACACGAAGCCGTCTATCAGGCCCTGCCGAAGATGGATTTCCGAGGGCAGATCCGGAGCGCCGCTGCCGAGTCGCAGATGGGCCACGCCGGAGATGTAGTTGAAGTACTCGGCCTCGACGCGAATCCTGGTCGGGAAGGTTCCCAGGCTGAAATCGGTCTTCATGTCTATGCCGTCAAGCCTGACATCCCACTCGGGAAAGGATAGGAACGCCTGGCCGTTGGTGCCTGAAACATGACCGATGCCCAGCAGGATCCTGAGCGGATTTTCCGAAGGGGGTTTCCTGCCCGGAAAATCGAAGGCGTCGACCAGCTCAAGGTGGCCCGATTCGTCAAACTCCAGGAGCACCTTGAAGTCCCTCAGCCGGACAGAGGAAAACTCGAGCCTGAGCTTGCGCTGGTCCAGGTTCAGGAGTGAATCGAAAAGGGGGAGCAACTTGACGCGGACCCGTACAAGGCCTGCCTGTATGATGGGTTTGCCGGTCGGGGTGGTGATCGCGAAATCGGTGACGTCGACGATCCAGGGAACTGGGCTGATCTGGATGCGGCCAGCCTCGAATCGCCCGGGGATGACGCCCTTGAGCGCCCCGAAGAGCATGTCGGGAAAACCACTTGAATTCAGTACGAAAAACAGGGCAGTAAAGACCACTGCCACGGTCAGTATCGACCGGGTGACGATGACGTAGAGGCCGACCCCCAGCGTCCTGACTACCTTTCCGAACGTCACCGCCATCGAAAACTCCGCCCAATCCCCCGGCCCGCATCCGCCGGGAAAAGGCACACTCCGGGCAAGGTACCCCGGGTACCACAATTTAGCAGAGGTCTGAATTTATACACAGTTCACGACTTGATTTCGCGGGCGGGCGCCCGTGCGGCACGTGCGATGGGACCCCGTGCCGTTGCCTTCCGGCGCCAACCGGATTGGACTTGCAGCCTTGAGCAGCCGCCGGGGGCACGCTTAAGTCCAGTATCCTGGACCGCGCCGCTGGCGATTAACCCCTTGATTACCACAGGTTGCGCGTCAGGCACGACGCTTGCTGTAGTCAGGCCGGTCCAACGCGGGGGACGGTCGATGAGCGTCAAGGTGTTTTCAGCGGTGCTTTCCGGGATCGACGGTCTTCTGGTCGACGTCGAGGTCGACATCTATCGCGGAATCGGTCACTTCGACATCGTGGGGCTGCCCGAGGCCGCAGTGCGGGAAAGCCGCGTCAGGGTCACGTCGGCCATGCGAAACCTGGGACTGCGGACCACCAGCCGCTGGATCACCGTCAACCTGGCCCCGGCGGACGTGCGCAAGTCCGGGTCGCTTTACGACCTGCCGATCGCCATCGGCGTGCTCGCATGCATGGACGAAATTCCTGTTTCTTCCCTTCATGGACGGCTGTTTCTGGGCGAGCTTTCGCTGGATGGCGACGTCAGACCGGTGCCGGGAGTGCTGCCGATGGTCGCGGCCGCCGCAGCGCACGGCCTGACCGAAGCCATCGTGCCGATCGAGAACGCCGACGAGGCCGCCGTGGTGAGCGGCATTGACTGCGTGCCGGTCGGAAGCATCGATCACCTCATCCGCCACCTGAACCACACCGAACCGATCCCGCCACACACCGGCAATCGCGAAACCGTGACCGACACGCGTTTCGACGTGGATCTGGCCGACGTCAGGGGCCAGATCCAGGTCAAAAGGGCGCTTGAGATCGCAGCCGCCGGCAGGCACAACGTGATCATGATCGGGCCGCCAGGATGCGGCAAGACCATGCTTGCCAGACGCATCGTCTCGATCCTGCCGGGCATGACTTATGCCGAGAGCCTTGAAACCAGCCGAATCTTCAGCGTGGCCGGACTTCTGCGCAATCGCGGGGGGCTGATAACTGAGCGGACGTTCAGGACACCTCATCACACCGGATCGGCCGCGTCGATCGTCGGCGGCGGTTCGGTTCCCAGGCCTGGCGAGGCCTCGCTGGCCCACAACGGAGTGCTGTTTCTGGACGAACTGCCGGAGTGGCGCCGCGAGGTGCTCGAGGTGCTGCGCCAGCCGCTTGAAGAACGCTCGATCATCATCACCAGGGTCAAACAGGCAGTCACCTTTCCAGCCGACTTCCTGCTTATCGCCGCGATGAATCCTTGTCCCTGCGGATACCTGGGGGATGCGCGACATCAGTGTTCCTGCACTTCGTCCGAGGTCGACCGCTACCGGGCAAAGGTGTCGGGGCCGCTCCTGGACAGGATCGACATCCAGGTCGAGGTTTCGGCCGTGCCATTCAAGGAATTGTCGGCCGGGCCGGGTGGTTCCGAGACGTCGGCGACCGTCAGGGCGCGGGTCGAAGAGGCGGTAAGGATGCAGACGGAACGCTTTCACGACTCTCCGACCAGATTCAACGGCCAAATGGACTCCAACGAGGTTCGCAGGCACTGCGCGGTACCGGAGGACGCCGCCCGGATACTGGAACACTCGATGGACAGGCTTGGTCTTTCGGCGCGCGCCCTGGATCGAATCCTGAAGGTCGCCAGGACGATCGCGGACCTGGAAGGCAGCCGGGACATCCGCACCGAGCACGTGGGCGAGGCGGTTCAGTACAGGCTTCTGGATCGCGCAACAGGCGCGCACCAGGGGAAATCCGCATAACAACAGACGGAGGAATCATGGGAAAGAAACGCGAGGAACTGAACGGAGAGCTCGACAGGCTGATCTCGGCCATGGACAGGCAGTTCGGAAAGGGTGCGGTCATGCGGTACGGAGACGGGCCGATCGAGAAGATGCCCGTGTTCCCGTCAGGCAGCATCGCCCTGGACAGGGCGCTCGGGATTGGCGGGATCCCAAAGGGACGTATCGTCGAGGTCTACGGCCCCGAATCATCCGGTAAGACGACGCTGACGATGGAGGTCATCGCGCAGGCGCAAAAGACGGGCGCGGTGGCGGCCTTCATCGACGCTGAACACGCCTTCGACATCACCTATGCCCGCAACCTGGGCATCAAGGTCGAGGATCTGCTGGTAAGCCAGCCCGATTACGGCGAGCAGGCGCTCGACATCGCCGAGATGCTGGTGCGCAGCGGCTCGATCGACCTGATTGTGGTGGACTCGGTCGCGGCGCTTGTCCCAAAAGCCGAGATCGAAGGCGAGATGGGCGACAGCCACGTCGGATTGCAGGCGCGCCTGATGTCGCAGGCGCTGCGGAAACTGGTGGGGCTCTGCTACAAGCAGAACTGCACGGTGATCTTCATCAACCAGCTTCGCCAGAAGATCGGGGTTATGTTCGGAAATCCGGAGACGACCACCGGCGGCAACGCGCTGAAGTTCTACTCGTCGGTCAGACTCGACGTAAGACGACGGAGCTCTCAGAAGGACGGCAACGTGGTGACCGCGAACCGCGTGCGGGTGAAGGTCGCCAAAAACAAGATGGCTCCGCCGTTCCATGAGGCCGAGTTCGACATCGTCTTCGGCGAGGGAATCAACAAGACACTCGATCTGCTCGAGGCAGCCGAGGCTCAGGGACTGATCGAAAAATCAGGTTCATGGCTCTCCTACAAGGGCGAACAGCTCGGTCAGGGCAGGGAACAGGCCGAACGCAGGCTCAGGACGGACGAACGGCTGCGCCTTGAACTGGAGACCGACGTCAGGAACGATCCCGCGCCGGCCACGTGCGGCCTCGACACCAACGACTCGCCCGCGGACACCGACGAAAACGCCGCCTGAACCCCGTCCCTGCCCCTGACCCGAAGGGCGAACCGCCTCCGCCAAGGCTGCGGCGTGTCAGCGATGTAATTCGCCCCTACGCCGAAACCTGCCCCCGTCCCTGACCCTGATCCTGTCCCCGACCCCGTCAGTCGCATCTGCAAGCAGCAAGAGGGGACCTGTACCAACACCGCCCGCCACGCCCCTGCCCAGATCCGCCAGCGTGCCAACGCGAACAACAGGGTCCCGTAGGGGCGAATGACATTCGCCCCTTCTGAACAGTGGCAGGAACAGTGACAGGAACAGTGACAGGAACAGTGACAGGAACAGTGACAGAGACAGTGATGATGTTCATCCCCGAAATCCATCACCGCCGGGACAGGCGCCAGCAGACGGCGCGCACACCGTCGATGCGAACGATCAAATCATCCGCGCATGCGGCGGGAATCACGCCGTAAGCGGCGAGCAGGCGAATCGCAGTGGCGGATTCGCCGGCCGAACCGTAGGCCACGGTGTAGTGGTAGGAACGATCACGGCCCGCCCGGCCGGAACCTTCCGCGAGGTTCAGGGCGACGGATTCGATGGCGCGGGTCAGTTGGTCAACCAGGTCGCGGTGTCCACGAACCGTCCGGACCGCGCGGATGGTCCTGACCGCGAGGTCTTCGGCCATGCCTACGGCGATAAGTCCGTGGGGCCGACCCTGCCTGTCCGTTGTGGTAGTTTGTGTGTTGGTGATTGTATCCATGGTGTGTCCCCTCCCGTGAGGCCGTCAGATAACAATCACCCGCGGCCTGCGGCGTTCTGCCGTCAAGGGTCGCGACGCGACCGCCGCAGGCGGCCGGCGCGAAGCGCCAGGCCCTTGATGGCGAAGAAGGCCGCGGGCCATCGCGAAATGAATGACGGCCTCGCGGGAGACGAAACCAATCCAGGCAGACACAACAAACACAAGGCGGCAGGCTGCACCCGGGCTGGCGCCCGTGACAAGGCATGAACGGGCGGCCCTGCGGGCCGGCCTCCGGAAGGGCGAAT
>JAGOFO010000010.1:0-2575 GCA_017997155.1 Myxococcota bacterium | reverse complement strand
GCCTCGCGGGAGACGAAACCAATCCAGGCAGACACAACAAACACAAGGCGGCAGGCTGCACCCGGGCTGGCGCCCGTGACAAGGCATGAACGGGCGGCCCTGCGGGCCGGCCTCCGGAAGGGCGAATGTAATTCGCCCCTACGAGCCGCAGATGTCCGTGCAAACCTGTCCCTGTTCCTGACCCCGTCCCTGACCCTGACACCGTCCCTGACCCTGACCCTGCCCCTGTCATCCGCATCTGCAAGCAGCCAGAGGGGATCCGCACCAACACCGCCAGCCATGCCCCCACGCCGGAACCCTTGCCGCCATTGCCGTCCGCGGGAAGCGGCGCGATACTTGTTCAATCTCTCTTCCGTCACAAGGTGATGAAAATGGAAAAGACCAAGCCGCTTCCTTGCGAAAACTGCGGTTTCAGGGCCAGGTACGACAGGAATCCGCGCTCGTTTCTGGGACGCCTGTGGCGCTGGCACGCAGGTTGGTGCCCTGGCTGGAAGAAGTACCTGGAATCGGTAGGTCCGAAAAAACGTCAGGAACTGCTGAAGATTTACAGCATGAAAGATCGCTGAGTCACGCCTGTCAGGCCCGGGGAAAGCATCAAACGATAAACGGAATCAGTGCCTTGCGGTTTTTGGGGTATTCCGGGAACTTCTCAAGGTACCACTTGTGGGTCGAGATAGCGCGGGGCGCCAGATTTGCCGCGGTCCAGATGACGAACACGGCTGACGGGAAACACCACGTCGCGATCGTGAAACCGGTCCATTCAAGCAGTTCGCCCAGGTAGTTCGGACAGGACACGAAACGGAACATGCCTCCGTAAGGAATCTTGTACCCGCTCTCGCCCGGCTTGAGCAGGTTGCGAAGGATCGAATCCGACTGCTGGTTGATGAAGAAGCCTGCCGCGAACACGACAACGCCGATGATGAAGCGCGGGTCGGTGAACCATGAAGTCATCAGGTTCGGCGGAATGTCGACCGCAGTGTGGAAGATGTCGGTGAACAGGTACCTGGCCACGATGTATCCGTTGACCAGGTTGAAGAACGCCCCTGATGCCATGATCGAGACGGGCATGTCGTTACGGTTTCCGCGCAGGCGGAACGGAAAGATGAACGTCCGGTTGAGGTAGTGCAGTTCCCAGATGCACAGAAAGACTATCGCGACCGGGCTGGTCCGATAGTCGCCAATGAAAAAGAAGAGGGCGAACATGACGGGAGCAGGCAGCTCCATCAGAACCCAGCCGAGCGTGTCGTTGATCCTGGGCCCCCACCCTTTCCTGGTATGCCTGCCGTAAGGGGCCGTGACGAAAAGCAGGAAAAGGAAAACTATCGCGGCCAGAGCCACGAAAGCGATCATCAGATAGAAATGAAACCGCACCTCATTCGCCAGAAACCATTCCATGAAATCACCTCTTGTCCAGAAGACCGGCTTCCTTGAACCAGCCATATATGTCGGCGATCGTGTCGTCGAACGCCCTGGGATTATACCCCAGTTCGCGGGCCGCCTTGTCGTGGCGAATATCGTGATTCGCCCGGAGCGCGTTCAGGGACTCGGGCGTGAAGAGCGGCGGGATGCTGGTGTGCCTGGAGATGAACAACGCGAAAGGCGCGACCGCCCTGGCGAGCCACATCGGACACATCATTCTGGGGGCCTTCCTGCCGCAGACCTTCTCGAATCTGGACGCCAGTTCCTTGAACGGAACGTAGTGACCGCCGAGAAGGTAGATTTCGCCGGTGCGCCCCTTCTTCTCGGCCGCGATGGCGCCATCGGCCACAGCGCGGACATCGACCCAGTCAAAACCTCCGACCACTCCACCTGGCAGCTTACCGCGCGCCAGCCCGTAGAAGACCGTTCCCATACGCGAAAACTTGTAGTCCAGCGGCCCGATGACACCGGTCGGGGCGACGATCACCGCGTCCAGACCGCGCTTTACTGCCGCGAGGATCTCCAGTTCGCCGTCACCCTTGGAGATGTCGTACGCGGGAGTCGACCGGCCCGATGAACGCTCGCGGGTCTCGTCGACCGGCCGGTCGAGATCGGTGTTGATATTGCGTGCGTGGATGGAACTGAAGTGCACCAACCGGCGGACTCCGCAGTCCATGCAGGCCTGGGCGACATTCGCGGCGCCCTGGACGTTGATGGCGCGCACAAGGCCGCCCTCGGGGCCGACGATCGAAATCCGGGAAGCCAGATGATAGACGACCTCGGCGCCGGCGAATGCCGACCGAAGGCTGTCGATATCCCTTACATCACCGCAAACCACCTCGACGTCGAGGCCATCGATGGCGGCGAGGTCGGTGTCCTCGCGCCATACCATGCAACGAATCTTCCGTCCTTCCTTCAGCAGGGCGCGGACCAGATTGCCGCCGATATGTCCCGTCGCACCAGTCACAACTGTAAGCATCGACACCTCCTGTCAGACTTTCGATGGTCGGCGGGCACGACAACACTCCGCCGGATGACGGCCCGGAATAGACTACCTTGTATGCGGCGTCAACAAAAAACTATGCGGCCGGCGGGTCCGAAACTGTCACCGGCTGACAAGGATCCGTGCCAGGACGGCCGCGCCGGCCTTGTCCAT
>JAGOFO010000119.1 GCA_017997155.1 Myxococcota bacterium | reverse complement strand
ACCTCGACCGGATGGATCTCCAGCTCGTCGGCCACGACCTGCATCGCGAACTCCGAGACCACCGCGTACTTGCGGTGAATCTCCTGGAGGATCGGAATCAGGTAGCAGCGGTCCTTGCCGTATTGCTTGACCCATGCGGCGATATCATGCTTCAGAATGTCCTGTTCGCTGACAAGCATTGCCTCATTTCTCCTTCTTCAAAAGCTCGGCAACGGTCTCCAGCAGCTTCTTCGGGGGAAGAGGCTTTTCCTGGAACGCATCGACCGGAACCAGGTCGGAGTCGGATCCAAAGGTCATCCCGGTAACGCGGCTGATCGATGTCAGCATCAGGATGGGCTTCTTGAATCCGTCCCGGCGAAGGTCGCGGGCCATAACGATCCCGTCGTCCGGCTGTTCCATCATCACGTCGAGGATCAGCAGATCGGGATCCACCTTGTTTACCTGAGCCTTCCCGTCCGTGACGTTGTTAGCGGACGCGACCTCGTAGCCGTTCTTCTCGAGGATCAGCGTGCAGGCGTCAACCACATCCGGGTCGTCATCAACAATGAGTATCCTTGCCACACAAGACTCCTTTGCAAAAGCGCCCAAAACCGGCACCCACAGGCCCTGCGCCCGGGCCTCGAAGGCGCAATCCGGGGCACCTCCCCGGACATCGACCCCGCCCTATGAAAGGATGATTTCACCGAGTCTGAGGTCGGATCTCTTGTAACCTATTAGTGGATGAAATTAAAGGGGTTTGTGGCGTTGGGACAACTCGAGAGGCTCAGGCCGGACCGAATAACCATCGGTTCTACAACCATAGATTTTAATTGATTTATTCCAGCAAAAAGATGGTTTGAGCATTACATAACAGAATATTGCTGAAATCCGCGTCAGACAGTTATTATTTTCACATCCCGAAGAGAAATTCTGGCACGGCCTGTCAGGCTGCTTTCTCCGCCGGATGACGGGTATCGGAATGAAAGACTCCCAGGATGGTTCGCCACATGAACTCGTCCGGAGCTGCGCCGGACCAGACCTCGATGATGCCCCTTTCGGGCAGACGACCCGCGGCAGCAAGCAGCGCCTGCACTCTTTCGCGAACCACGGCCCGCGGCGGGTTGTCGCGATGAATGATGACCAGTGTCCCAACCGTTGTCACGCTGACTCTGTCTTCCATGACGGTCCTCCGCATTGATGGTCCATCAGTGGACCGATGTCGCGAAGGTCGAAAAGTGCGGCGATTTCGTTTCAATTATTGTTGCGCGTGCGCGCGGGAATCACTTGGTGATGCGATATTCGGCGATTGCGTCGGTCGTGCCATCGCCAGGAGCCGTCCCGTCCCAGGCATAAACCTTTATATAACGGTCGCCGCCGCCGACGTTCGTTTCCCAGGTAAGATTCGCGGTGAAGACGCCGTCAGTCACATCCACGGTCGAGGCCGCGAACGTCTTGTTGTTCATGACTTCCCAGTTGGACTGCACCGTCGATTCCCAGGACGGATCGTCCTCTTCCGGGCGTGGGGTAAGCGAGCCGACGTACTCGTCCCGCTTGACCTCGATGCTGACATAAGCGGTGCCCGACTGGATTCCAGGAACGGCGCCGCTGACGGTCAGGCTCCGCGCGGCCATGGTACCGTCGACCTGGATGTCCTGCACCACTCCATGAGGATATTTGACCGGAGCGGCCGGGTCGCCAAGCAGGTTGTAAAGGTCGTTGTGCTGCCAGTAGAGCAGGGCCGGATCGTCGCAACCTTCCTCGCCATAGGCAATGGATGCCTGGTCGATCATCTCTCTGAATTCGTCGGTGTGGTTGATGCCTGCATCCTTGAGCTGCATGAAAAGCTCACCGACCGTCGCGGGGCGGCCCGCCAGACCGACACGCGTCAGTTCGTAGGCAAGCACCGCGTTGCCGACCGGGTGCGACTCGTCGGAAGACGCGAAGACCACGATCGGGCCATCTGGATGATGAAGCAGTCCCTCCGAAAGGGTTTCCTTGGTCGGGTTCGCGAAGTCACCGGCAAGACAGGCCAGAAGAACCAGTACGGGAAGGCGGTTCTGACAGTCGATCTCGTCGATCTGGCCGTATTCAAGTCCTTGGGTCCACTGGGTATTTCCGTGTCCGATGTAGACCGTCATCAGCGAACCGGCGTTGATCAGTTCGACCACCTTGTCGTGGAATGGCGTGTAGAAGTAATCGGAATCCTCGTTGTCGTAGGCGCCGATGATGTCGAACGCATGCGAAACGCGATCCAGTCCCATGAACGTGAACGTTTCCAGCAGCGAATCGATCTCGGGCGAGAATCCGGCCTCGCCGATGTAGAGAGAAACGCGCCGATTCCACAATCCTGGAACGTACGAGGATTCGTGAGCCTGAAGCTTCTGGATGTACGAGCGCACCTCTTCGTTGTTCGAAGCGGTGATACGCCCGATCGCCACGTCCGGCACGTTATCGCCGTCCATGTCCGCGATGCGGTTGTCGGTATAACAGATGTCCGTCAGGACGTTCTCGCACTGGGAAACCGGCAACGGCCTGGTGAATCCTTCCGCGTCCACCTTCACGGAATCGCCGACCAGCACGACAAACAGGGTCCCGGCCCCGTCCAGCTCGTTCCAGGCCTGTCTGATCCTGCCGCGGGCCATGTTTTCCCAGCCAGACGTAGAGGCGAACTCCGAACCGAGCACGTCGGATCTGGTGACAACCTGGGTCCGATACCCGGTCGATTCGCGGTAAGCCGCAAGCTCGTTGGCCGAATCGATCAGGGAATCGGACGCGATCACGAGATAATTGACCGCGTTCGAAACGACCGTGGTGTCGGTGGACACATCGTCGGAATCGGGGGGCAGGACGACATCGGTCGGCTCAACGTTGTCGGACGTCTGGACGTCCTCGCCCCGCGCATCGTCGGTCACATCCTCGCCGACCACGTCCGGAAGAGACGTGTCGCCTTCATGGACGTCGGCGACGCCGTTGTCCTGGCCACCACCATCAGTACCGCAACCGGCCCAGGCCATCGCAGCAGCCAGAATCAGGCAAACACCAAAAAATTTCTTCACCGGAACCTCCCCAACAAGCCGCAAGATTATGATTGTTTGACCTGCCGCCGTCAAACCCCACCATCCCTCACCCAGAAGCGGCGGACCTCCCGCGCGTCCCGACCCGATAGCCAGGAGGGCCGCGACGCGCTAAAGTACCGTGGCCGCAGCTTCGCGGCACGACTCGGAGAACTCCGCATGGAACATGATTGCTGCGAACACCCGCTGCCGTTCGACCTGGACGCCCTTTCATCGACACTGGAATCATGGGGATTCCCGTTCAACCGCGACGAACACAGGCTGTCGATGACGCTTCCCGGAAAAAACGGCGACCTGAATTTTCACATCAACGTGATGAATGACGGGCAGGGCCAGCCGTGCATGCTGCGCCTTCTGTCGTACTCGCCGTCCTGGTCGCCGATCAAGGCAGGGCTGGACAGGCACGCCCTTCTACACTACATGAACCACCGGAATGCAGCCGCGATCATGGGACGGCATTTCGTGGACGAGAACACCGGAAAGGCCGCGTTCGAGATAACGGTCTATTCTTCGTACGGGGTTTTCGAGAAGGACCTTCAGGACCTGATCTGGTTCACGGTCCACGAGGCGGACGAGACGATCTCCCACCTGGCGGATCTGGCGCGCATCCCGAGCGACGTGCACTGAAGCAGCACGGTCACGGGCAGCACGTTCGAACATGCCGGTCAGACAGACTCACAGCTTGCCGATCAACGAGAACGAAATAACCAGCGAGTAGATGACCAGGGACTCGATCAGTGCCAGACCGAGGATCATCGGAACGAACATCTTGCCCTGCGCTCCCGGATTGCGGGCGATGCCTTCCATCGCGGCCGTGACAGCCTTGCCCTGGGCAATGGCGCCGCCGAACGCCGCAATCGCGATTCCGAAGCCTGCCGCCAGGGCCACGAAGACCTGGACGGTGAACTTGTTGTCACCAGCTGCGGCGTCAGCGGCGACCGCGTCGCTGGCAAACACCGACGGAGCGAACAGCAGCATGGAAAGGATGGCAGAGCCGGCACCGGCAAGGATCTTAGTTACGCGGGACATCTTGGTTCCTCCAGATAAAACAACTTTCAAAACACGGTCTTTTGCAAGCAAAAACCGGATCCTTCACGCATGGGCATCCTCGCCGCCGTGTTCCTCGGTCGCCATGAAGATGTACACGGTCGAAAGGATACAGAAGACGAGTGTCTGAACAACCGCCACGAAGACGCCGAGCACCATCGGGATGAGCGGCATCACCACCGAAATCTTGGCAATCCATGGACCTGCGACCAGCGTTCCTGCCGCCATCAGCAGAAACGCCGCAAGGGCCGCGTGATCCCCGAACATGTTACCGAACAGACGAATCGCCAGCGAAACAGGCCTGGCGATGTGGCTGATCATCTCGATGCAGAACATGAGGATCATCAGCGGGAACGCGTACCACTTGATGATCGGGCCGAAAAACTCCTTGAAATAGGAGATCCCGTGGGTCTTGACGCCATAGTAATGGGTGGCGACAAACACGACCACGCCAAGCGCGAGCGTCGTGTTCAGATTGCTGGTAGGCGGCAGAAAACCGGGAATCAGACCAATGAGATTTGAAAAAAGTATGAAAATACCAAGAGATCCGACCAGCGGGAGGAAGTAGAGCGCTTTCTTGCGGCCCATCAATCCTTCCATCAGGCCAAGCAACGCGTCGGCCAGGATCTGGAACAGCGCGAGCGGCGAGAATCTTGCCTCCGGCAGCAAGGAGTCCTTATTACGCCTCATCTTGACGGCTGCCAGAATCATCAGCGTCACAAGAATCGCGAAGACCAGAAGTCCGAACACCACATGACTGACGTCTGCGACCGGCTCGCCCGCGATGACCGTGTTGCCCAGTCGAGCCCTGACCTCACGGTCGAAGGAAGACGGAATCAGTTCGGAAGCGAGCGACCAGTGGTCGCCACGGTGATTCCCCTGCCCTGCCGATTCGCCGCCCGAAGCGAGGGCCGGCATCGGCCAGACCAGACATGCGAGAAGAAGAAGACCGGCAATCCTGTTCCAGAACCGTTTCATATCAGCAGCACCCAGGCGACCCGGGACGGTCACCGCAAATCAATACCTCTGCCGGATAGCGCGACGAACGCCGAACAACCGATCACGGTCAGTACCGAGGTCGAGAACCCGACCGCCAGTCCGACGGCCTCGACCTTGAACACCAGCAGCGCCAGCAACAGCGCGCCCACGACACCAGCGAACTGAAGCCCCATCATGACCCAGGCCCCGATCCGCCGCGCCTGGGGCGCAAGCACCATCATTACGAAAGAGCCAAGCAACGACAGGTTCAACGTTCCGATCAAACCACCCGCCGCCACACCAGGAACGTCAGCCCACCCGGCCAGCGCGAAAAACACGACTGCCGTGACGGCCGCCAGTGTCAGATTGACAACCACCAGCCACAGCAGAAACCTTCGCGCCCCGATTGAGGGCTTTTCAGTCACCCTCGTCATTCCAGTACTTCCTGGCGGTGCGCCAGAGACCCCGGAACGCGGCGGCGATGCCGAGGGCCAGGAACAGGTACATCAGCCACGGCGATGTGCCAAACCTGGAATCGAGCCACGAGCCGATCGCCCATCCGACACCCACGGCGACGGCCATCTCGATGCCAATCGACATCACGCCGAGCGCCGCTTTCATCGGATTCCTTTCATCGCCGGAAGCCATGATCACCCCGGAATCCGAAAGCGGAAGCGTACCAGCTCCGGTCATTTTTTACCACGTTGAGCGGGCTTTGGAACAGGAAATTTGCTAGTTGATTCGAATTGAAGCGGTCTTCCCTGCCTGAAGTTTCACAGTTCCTGAATAAATTTGAGATCCATCAGCAAAAACTTTCACCGCAAAATCCTGCTGACCCGGGCGATCCATTGGAATAAGGATGACGCCATTGGTCGATCCCCTGGCGACCGACTCGTTGTTCATGAAAACCCGCGCCCCGGGAGGACCGGCGACGGTCAACCTGGCATCACGATACTCAATGGACATCCGTATTGGAGCCCTGGGCGGGTTAGACGCGTCCACGTTGATCGAAGTCGAGACATCACGACATTCATCGCAGCTTGGATGCGAAAGAACGACGGTGTGGCTTCCCGCTTCAACAAGCAGCCCCTCGACGCGCCCCACACCGGCCTGTCTGCCGTCGACACGAATCTGAACCGCCGGTGGATACGCATGGATCGATATGGGAAACCTGGCCGAGACCTTGGTGACCTCGGAAGTTTTTTCCTGAATCTCCTGTCGTCTTTTTTCGGGAGTTGAGCCGGCCTGGACTATCCCTGGTCTGATACGAACCGGAGGTCTGACGGATAAACCGACGGCATCCATGCCTCTTCGATGCCCGACAGGCATCTCCACAGGCCTGCGGGTCAGGGAGATCCCGGACCACGGCCCCTCGGAATCGAAATGCCACTGCCAAGTGGGACGGGGGTACCAGAGAATCCATGCCCCGACCAGTGCGGCCGCCACAGCGAGTGAAATCAGGGTAATTCTGACCGCCCGGCCAGACTTCACGCTTCGCCGAATCTGCGCCAG
>JAGOFO010000118.1 GCA_017997155.1 Myxococcota bacterium | reverse complement strand
GCACTTCTAGTCTGTTCATGTGGTCCATCGAGTCCGCCCTGGGACGCCCTCGGCCCCGGTGTCCTCGACAACATGCCCGGCGACTCGTCTGATGACGGTAATGCGCGCAGCGAAGTCTTCATGGATGTTCTGCCGCCCGACTCGGACGAAGGACCGACCCGGGATAACACCCCATCCGATACGCAGCCGGCGGATCCCGGAACGGATGAAGTCCCCGGTGACCAGGGCGGCGACACTGAATATTTTGAAACGCCAGACCCGGTCTGCCCCAGGCCGGAAGTGGAATGCAGGATCGGTGTCTACAGCAGCCAGACCGGAACCTGTGGCGAGCAGGTAGCCCCCGACGGCACCCCTTGTAAGACGGGCGCGTGTCAGGATGGCTCCTGTGTCGACATGTGCTGGGAGGAGGCTTGTCCGACCTGGCTTGTCAACCTCGATGATGACACCGATGATGACATTGAAGATGACGGTGGCGATGACAGTGGCGACGACAGCGGCGGCGACGACAGCGGCGGCGACAACGGCCATGAAAACGACGGCAAACGGAAAGGCGGTAAACAGAAAGGTGACAAGGGCTGCCACTGCAACGTCCTTCCAACAGGTTCGAATCTCTGCCTCGGCGACGACGGGGTCGTAGATTGTGACGACATACATCCAGGTCATCGCTGGTGGGGACAGGATGCCCATAGGGCGGCCGGCGACCACTCCTTTGAAGACAATCGTGACGGAACCGTAACCGACACCCGCACCGGCCTGGTTTGGGCAATCCAGCCTTCAGATAAGCTCGGCCTCAATGCGGCCGGGGAATGGTGCTCGAACTTGATCGCCCCGCCGGGCCAGAACTGGCGCGTTCCTAACATATTCGAACTGTTCACGCTGGTCGACGCCGGCGAGCCCGACTGCATGTGGGATCCCGTGTTCGGCGAGAATTGCGGAGACAACAATTTGATGCACTGGTCCTCTACGCAGGCGTATCTGTACGCCAATTTCTGCACGGTTCCCCGTCGCGGAAATATCGAGGCGTGCGAGAAGACCCCCCAGTTACTGCCGGTCAGGTGTGTTCGCGGCGGTGAACAGGTTGGTCAGCTTCCGGAAGATCGTTTCGTTCAGTTCGACGAAATGGTCTTCGACCGTCTGACTGGCATTTCGTGGGCCAAAGACATTGACGAAGATACAGCAACCTTCAAGGACGCGCTCAGGGCCTGCGCCCGAAAGGGCCAGGGATGGCGTCTGCCGACAACCGCCGAGATCGTCTCTGTCATTGAGCCCGACTATCCCACTGACGAGTGCTCCAAATGGAACGACAAACTGGGGAAGTTCTGCGACGAGCAACTCTATTTCTGGACATCGACCCCCAATCCGGTGCCCACGGAACCCCGGTCCGCCTTCGCGGCTCACGTGTCAAGCGGTCACATTCACGAGAACCGGCTTTCGCAGTCTTTCAGGTACAGATGCGTCAAGACTTGGGACGATGACGATGCAGAACATGACGACGATTGAAATAAAGGGGTGGTCTTTATCAATCCTGACACTTGTCCTGACGGGGTGTGGTGTCGTCGATCACACCGACGCCGGTTCAGGCGAATTGCCAATGGATGTGGCGCAGATCGATTCCGTCGAACCGGACGCGTTCGGTTTCGACATCCGCGTTCCGGGGCAATACCTGATTCAGGACTATCCGGTCAGCGATGTCGACTACGTCTGTGATCTTATCTACGAGCAGGAAGACTTGTTGTCGGATTCACCTGGGTACATCTACATCCAGGCCACGCCGGTCAGCTGCTCGTTCGTCGGCTGCCAGTTCGAAACCGTCGGCGCATGGATCTCGTTCGATGGTGTCGTCGAGCCGTTGGTCGCTGCCGTTTACAACCCTGGTGGCCAGCACGGAATCGACTTCCTCGACATCAGGATCGGTGATCTTACCTTCAGGTACAACCATTCATCGATAGGTTTCGGCTGGCGTCCTTGTCACACCCCGGACTGCCTGCAGGTGATTATGAATGACGCGATGCTCGTCGACGGCTGCCAGCCGGACAGGTCACTCCCGGCCGTCTGCCGGCTGGTCAAGCCCGATGGCACCTTCGACCCCCTGGTCGACGACTTTCAGCGGTGTCCGGGTGACGTCGCGGTTCAATGAGCCTGGCGTTCGAAATGAGTTTGACGTGATCAATCTGTCCCAGGGCAACACTTGATTCAGTCATCCGGAAGGTCTTCCCGGTTTCTGGCCTCGACCCAGGCCAGCCATGAAACGGCGAGTTTCTTCATCCTGCGTGTGACGTCTGTGTCCGAGTTCGCCAGATTCCGTGTTTCATAAGGGTCTGCGACGTAGTCGAACAACTGGCTGGTGTTGGCGTCGAGATCCCATATCAGGTTGTACTTCATGGTTTTGACCGATGCCATCTGGATCGGTCGGGGTCCATCCATCTCTTCCGTCGAGTACAGAAGCGACAGAACGTTTCGGTCGACGTCGTCCTGTCCATCGACCAGCTGGGGCACCAGGCTGGTGCCCGAGAACCTGAATGTGCGCGGTATTCCGATGATGTTTACCAGGGTTGGCAGCACGTCAATCGCCGAGACGGAGCCCTCGAATACGCCCGGTTTCACGAACGGCGCCCTCACGATCAGTGGGATGTGGACAGCGGTGGTGAAAAGGTCCTGTCCGTGCGGCTTGCCCTTGTGATTTCGATCGAAGGCCTCGCCGTGGTCTGCCATGATGATCAGAATGGTGTCCGACGGGTCGTACAGCTTGTCCAGGCCGTCGACCAGTCTGCCGATCTGGGTGTCAAGGAACGACATCTCGGCATCATAGATGTCCGCTGGAGCTTTTCCGAATGAAGGAGTGTCGGGTGGAAGCATGTGGGGCATATGCAGATCGTAGAAGTGCACCCACATGAAGAACGGCTGTGTGGTCCTGGATGAAGCCTCTTCGAGAAGGGCAATGGTCGCCCTGGTGACCTCGGCTCCGTTGTGCGTGCTGAACCGATTCGAGCCGCTTGCCGCGGGTCGGTTCTCGACGTGGTCGAAACCGCGAAGGATGTCTTTCCAGTTACTGAAGAACAAGGTTGAGGTGACCGCGTATGTCCGGTAACCCGCCGATCTCAGAATCTCGGACATGAGCCTGTTCGCCGGGAATTCCTCAAGAGGCACGCGCCTGCCGGTTACGACGTCCATCTGAGGTCCATACCGGGAGGTCATGATCGCGGGGACCGAGAGCCTGGTGCTGGCGCCGGTCGCGAAAGCTCTCTTGAACAGCGCGCCTGTCGAGGCGATCCTTGACAGATTCGGGGTGGTGTTTCTTGCGTATCCATACAAAGACATCCTGTCGGGCGCGGCCGCGTCCAGGGTGACCAGAAGAATGTTGTAACGATGACTGCGGATCTCGTCAGTTATCGGGAAGTCCCAGCGTCCATGGAATTGGTCGAAGAAATCGCTCTCGGGCAGGTCGACTCCGTCACAGTCCTCATCGATTCCGTTGGCGATCACCTCGATTCCCGAGGTGCTGGTGGTCGGGTCGTCCGGGGCGCAATCTCCATCGTTGAAGATGCTCAGCAGCCCGTCACCGTCTCGGTCCAGCACGGCGCAGATTATGTCGTAGGCGCGCGTCGAAACGGTGTTGTCGGATTTGAAGGCCGCTCGAACCTCGTCATCGATCAGAAAACCGGCTGCGGATATTACGGCCAGGCAGGCTGTCACGATGGGAACTCCGGCGAACAGCATCCGTCTGACGAAACGCGGGATGCGTCCGTATTCCCAGGTGATTCCCACGGCGAGCGTAGCCATGAATGCCGCCAGAACAACGCCGATCGCCATCATAGGCAGTGATTCCACTATCGAGATGACTGAATTCATGAAAGGGATCAACGAAGATAGTCCGACAACGCCACTGACAACCAGCACAAACCAGGGAGAAACCAGCGTGTCGGCGAACCGTGCGTGTTTGCCTTTCCGTATCGGGTGCCCGGCCTCGAAAACCTTTCTAAACCCTTCCAGCTGTTCGCGGTAGAGTCTGGACACCAGCCTTGCGATTGTGACCCCGAGTATCAACGCGACCAGCGACGTCGCGACAGCCGCCCAGGTATCGGTGGCGATCGTATCCACGAAATGGCGTCCTGCCGCGGCCACAATGGCTATGTACACAACCACGGCGCCGACCATCTCGAGCGCAAGCAGAGTACCGGCCCTCCTGACGGCCGGGTCAATCGGGTTAAGGGCGGCGGCAATCCTGGATGGAAGGCCCGGCAGATCCCCTGAATTCGTTGAAATCATGGCGATCAGCATCGCCAGCAAAGGAGCGATCGCCACGAGGACCGTCATGGTCAGGGCTGCAGCTGTAAGGAAGATGCTGAGTGAAGGGCCTGGACTGGTCGCAGCGGCCAGAATTCCGTCAAGAATCCCGATAACGAACGCGCATATCAGGGACAGCAGACACATCGTTTTGAATCTGTATGTCAGGCGGTTCACACAGTCCTCTCAATTCTGCCGCTGGCTGATTTGCAGACAGGATTACCCTGGAAGTATAGCTGGTAGGTAAAGCTTACAGTCGGTTTTGTTACTGATTTGTGACGGAAATGCTTGGCGCGCCTGGAGGGACTCGAACCCCCAACCGTCGGATCCGAAGTCCGATGCTCTATCCATTGAGCCACAGGCGCATTGGGAAAGGCTATTTATGTCAAATCCGGAAGGCGTTCGTCGATACGGCGGGGCCGCTCGAGGATTCCGGGACTTCCGGTCGGCTGAAAATATAAAGCCGGGTCGACATGTAACCCGCGGGTTACCGCGACCCGGCTTTTATCGCCCCCGAAGGGACGTTAGTCACCGGGAATAATGGCCGACGCATCAGCCGTCCCGGTGATGGGGTGCGTGGACGGATTCGAACCGACGACCACCGGGGCCACAACCCGGTGCGCTACCACTGCGCTACACGCACCATCGCAAAGCGAGGCAATCTTGACGGCGGCGCTGGCGCGCCTGGAGGGAATCGAACCCCCGACCCGCGGATTAGAAGTCCGCTGCTCTATCCGACTGAGCTACAGGCGCATCACGGATAGGGAACAGGGCCGACCCGTTCATCTGCCGCCGTCTGACTGAAATGAACAACCCGGACATCCGCTCGATGCCGGAAAGCCGCAGAATTATGTTCGTAACGGGACATTCTGTCAACAAATTTCGCTGGCGGCTGCAGGTGCCGAGTCAGTCAATACGCCCCTGTGATACAATGATCGGCACGCTAGTCGAACGCACGCTTATCAAAAGACAGGGGGTTACGATGATCAACGATGTCGTGATGACCATTTCGACCTATCCGACGCGTGAAAAGGCAATGGAGGTGGCAAGGGCGCTGGTCGAGAAGCGGCTCGCGGCCTGCGTCCAGGTGACCTCGCCGGTCACTTCCATCTATTCCTGGGAAGGAAAGATTCACGAGGATTCCGAGGTGCTGCTGTTCATCAAGACGACCTACACGAAAAATCGCGAGGTGATCAAGTTCATTAAGAAGGATCATCCTTACCAGATTCCCGAGATCGTTACGTTCCCGCTTGCGGATGGCCTTGACCGGTATCTAGATTGGGTACGGGAATCGACCGTCTGAATTCACCAGGTTCCGCCGCCCGTGGTGCCGGCCCTGACCCAGTCGATCATTCGCGCCAGGTCGGCCCGGGCCTTGCCCGCCCGAATTTCGCCTCGCCGCATCAGCGCCGCCAGACGCAGGGGATTGCAGTAGGAACCCAGGTACGCGGCGGTCCTGAACGTGTCGTACGCGCTTGATGCGGGCCCGGTCGTGACCTGCCACGGGTGGTAGACCATGAAGTGCACGAAGTCGAACGGCAGACGGTTCGCCATCACGAACGTTTCCGCCATCTGACGGGTCGTCTCGCCAGGCGTGCCCAGCATGAAATAGCCGGTGACCGACATGCCGAAGCGGTGCGCTTCCGATATGACGCTGGCGATCAGCCGTCCGCTGGCCTGACGGTTCAGTGCCTTGCGGACGGCCGGACTTCCGCTCTCGATACCCAGCGAAATGTCTCGCGTGCCTGCAGCCGCCATCAACTGCAGCGTCTGCCGTCCGAGCAGGTCAGGCCGCAGGCCGTTCGAAAACGCCATCGTAACCCCGGGAAGCCTGGTCTTGACCGCCCTGAGGAACGCGTGGAACCGTTCGATGTCGTGCAGCGGCTGGTCGTCCTCGATCACGAAATCAGTGATCCCGTAGTCGCGGCGCAGGGTAACCATCTCGTCCACCACGTTACCGACCGGTCGCGCGCGCCAGATCCCGGCGTATCGCCTGGGAACCGGGCAGTGCCTGCAGTTCAGACGGCAACCCCGGGAGGTCTCGATGGCGGCCTGCTTGAATTCGGGGTGACGCGGGTGAACGCTGTAGTCGCACAGGGGGAAAACGGTCCTGTCGTACTCCAGGTCGGCAGGGTCCAGAGTGAACTCGGGGCCGCCTGACACGATCACCGAGTCCGGTCCGCGGAACCTGGCCCCCGCGATCGGCTGGCCGGAACGGGTCTTCATTTCGTGCAGCAAGGCCGGAACGACTGTTTCCGGGTCTCCGGTGACCGCGGCAAAGGCGTCCTGGCTGTCCATCATGGCTGCAGGGTCGGTCGCGGCCGGGGTACCGATCAGGATGACGGGGATGCCCAGTTCAACGAAGCGCTCGGTCAGTTTGATCACCGAACCCACGT
>JAGOFO010000117.1 GCA_017997155.1 Myxococcota bacterium | reverse complement strand
TCTGCGACTCGGTGAACTGTAACAACCTGTTCCCGGATCAGGCCAACTTCGACGATTCGTCGTCCGACTGCTGACCGTCCCGCCCGCCGGCGGCGCCTGCCGTCTCGCCAAGATCAATTCCCGAATACCGCTCGATTCTCTTCGCGATGGCGGCCTCAATCACTGGCTGACGGCCCACGATCCACGCGTTGTTTCTGGAGCGGGTCATGGCGGTGTAGATCAGTTCGCGCGACAGCAGACGACTGTCGGAATCAGGCAGTATCACCATCACGTTATCGTACTCGGACCCCTGGCTCTTATGAATCGTCACCGCATGGGCCGGAACAAGTTCAAGGTCGCCGTCGACGGGAACGCTGACCGGTCTTTTCCCGGACATGAACCATGCCCTCAGCCCGCAATCCGTGGCGAGAGCCATGCCGGTATCGCCGTTATACAGGTTGTGCGGCCGGGAATTCCTGGTGACCATCACGGGACAGCCGGGATACAGGCCGCTGCCGGAACCGACCATCTGCTGGATCGCCAGGTTCACACCGGAGGCTCCGCGCGAACCATCCCGCAGGGCGCACAGGATTCTGCCCCTGGCCGCGAGCGACAGACATTCACTTATCACGGCCTCGTCAGAGGCATCCGGCTCCGCGTGAACCAGCATTCCCCTGAATGCAGCCAGCGCGTCCCTGAAGGAACCGGTTCGTCCGCGGCCGACGAACGACAATCCCGAATACCACCAGTCGATCCAGCCCCTCAGAAGTCTGTCAAGACCACCGGGGAATCGTTCCAGATTATCCACGACCCTGCACGCCGCACCTGGCGCGCCCCAGTCAAAGGCGTCTTCCGTCCGGTCGGATATGGACACCGAACATCCGGCAAACGCTCGTCTGTCTCCCCGGTTCACGCGCCCGGCCCGCGTCAGCACGTCCCCGGTCGTCCGATATGAATCGCGAAGCAGAACCAGTCGATCGGCCATCGCCGATTCCCCGACAGGCAGTCCGTCCACCGTGATACCGGCCGCCCGCGCCGCATCCAGTGTCGCGGATCGGTATTGGGGAGCCTGGATCGACCCGACCAGATCTCCAAGCACCGCGCCCACATCCACGGATGGCAGCTGATCCCGATCACCCAGCATCACGACCGTCGCGTCGTCACGAACCGCCGCCAGCAGCGAATCCATCACGCCGACGTCCACCATCGACACCTCGTCACAGGCGACCAGCCTGTACGGCAGCGGATTGAATTCCGTGTGCCTGAACGTCCCGCGAGACGGGTTGTACCCGAGCGCCGCGTGAATCGTATGCACGGCAGGCATCCCGGCGTCGAGAAGCTCACCCATTCTGCGCGCGGCTCGGCCGGTCGGCGCCGTCAGCAGCATCTCCGAAGGAGGCACCCCGGCCTGGATGAACGCCCTGACGATCGCGCCCAGGATGGCCGTCTTGCCGGTGCCCGGGCCACCGGACACCACCAGAAACCGCTTTCTGAGTGCCAGAAACAACGCCAGTTTCTGCAGCGCGTTCAGATCACGGCCGCCTGCCGCGCCGATCGACGCTGTGTTGATAATCCCGGAAAGATCCCCGGCATCGCACACAAGCTCCGAATCCCCGGCGGCGACCAGTGACGCCAGCCTCTGTCGCAACGAGGACTCACTGTCGAAAACACGCGAAAAATAGAGTCTGTCTTCCGACACCACCAGTGGCCAGGGCCCGCCGTCACCACGAAACATCGTCGGAATGTCAGATTTGATCATGGCCACAGCCGACGCCGCCATTGATTCGTGCTCACCGGCGCAAAACGCCGCGAACTCTTTTGAAAGCCTGGTTGCGTCAAGGGGAAGACAGGTGCTGCCGCGGCCAACGATCGCAAACAGTGCTATCAAAAGGCAGTGCCCGCAAGGTTCAAGGCTCTCCTGACCGCCGGCCCTGATCAGGATATCCCTTATCGTCAACACGTCGGCGACCGACACCAGCCCCTGTTCAACGGCCCGTGTGTACAACGGCAGATTCCGATGCCCGCAGGCGACGGCGAATCCGGGAAAACCCGTCAGGTCAACCGAAGTGGCTCCGGCCTCAGTCAAGCCCCACCTCCCGGCGTGCCACACGCGATGCGGCGGCGCCCCGACTCAGAAGGTCGGCGACTTCATCCTCGATCCGCATACCGGCATCCCCGGTTCCTTCGAACCGGTCTATCCACACACCCAGCCCCGGTGCGGTCATGCCCCGGACGAACAGGAACAGCCCTCCGCCGAACATCGATTCCGCACACGCGCCGTGCCTCTGTCGAAGCCATCTCAGCATGGCCAGAGCGTAGATCCTGGATTGAATATCGTAGCCGTGCCTGCTCATCGTGACCCGAAGGGAATCCCCCTGCCATGCCTCGACCGAGACACCGCCACGCGCCAAATCAGGCGTGGTCGTCTTCCAGTCCAGGAACCAGTACCTGCCGTCCAGTTCGAACACCATGTCGATCAATCCGTTCAGCAGTCCGCGTCGCCACGCGGGCACGCGGTCGCCAAAGGACTCGGACATGTAGAACTCAACCTCCGGCAGCGTCCGGCAGGACGGGATATCACATATGCGTCGGGCCAGTTCCCCGTCAGTGGCAAGCGTGGTCCTGGTGGCGTTCATCACCAGCGAGGCAAACCGGTGCGCGGCGGAATCGGGCACGTCATTGATCGTCACGCGCGTGTTCGGAATCCCGAACGCATCCATCCTGCCTCTAATCAGCTCTCCGAACGGCGAATCAAGAACCTTGTCCGGCGTGTCAAGAGCGGCAAGGCCACCAAAATCAAGCACCGAACCGTTGACGACGGTTCGTGCCGAGATGGCCTCCATCACTTCGTGAAAAGCGGATCCGGTGATCTTCCCGCCCCTGAGAAGCACCATTGGAGCGGCTTGCTCCTCGTCGGAATCATCGTCACGCAGCGACCTGCCGTCGACGGCGGACTCGACCGCGGCGCCCCGTCCGGCGCCGACCCTCCTGCTCAGTGACGTGTAGGAATCTATCCACTTCAATCTGGACGCCAGTTCCAGTGGCGCAACCGGCGTCAGATCCGGCAGCGGCGGCAACTCCTCATCCTGGCGCAATTCCGTCGGCGAGTCCGGCACCAGGTCGGGAGCCCTTTTGCTGACAAGGTTCTGCCTAAAATCGATCCTGCTCCACACCACGCCCGGTTCCGCCGACGCGTTCAACCTGTTCCACGCTCCGTCGATGATTGTGTGGATCGGCGCATCCGACTTCTTCCTGGGAATCCACCTGGTCGGCAGGTAAAGCTTGAACCTGGCCCTGGTCATCGCCACGTAGTAGAGCCTGGCCGTGTCGTCATCCACATAGCAGCCTTCAGGCAGCTTCCTGGAATCCACGTTGATCACGTGATGACGGCGCTTGTCCCGATAGCATCCGGTTACCAGCGAGGTGTCGTTCCTGCTTCCGGTCAGCCCCGAAAAGCAGAAGACCACTGGATACTGGAGCCCCTTGGACGCGTGCATCGTCATCACCTGGACCGACGGAGTGTCCGTCTCGATCCGGTGAAGGTCGGAGTCCTCGTCCCCGGCATCACCCATTCGGCGACGCTCGAGCGATGAAATCAGTGCCGGCAGGGACAGCGACCCGGCCGAAGCCTCGCGAGCCAGTTCGTAACAAGCCTGTCGCCAGTTGGTGATCCTTCTGTCCGCGTCGGGCTGCATCGCCTCGCGCGCCAGAAGGCCGGTATCATGAAGGATCGCCTCGAAGAACGCCGGCCACCTTCTTTCGCGGCACATGCGCGACCACGAGGCGAGCAGTTGTTCCGCCCTTGCGCCCGCCACGATCCCGGGGGCGTCCGTCCTGTCCGCGGATGTTTCGCCGTTCTGTCCGCCAGTCACAAAAAAGCGGGTCAGCATCGCCTCGCGTCGCGCCTGACCGCCCACTGTTCCGACACCGTCAAGAGCCTTGAAGAGAGCAAGAAGATGCGTCGCCTCCTGCCCCTGATAGAGCCCTTTCTGCTTGTAATGGCTGCATGGAATGCCCATGCGCCTGAGGGCGCGCATCACATGGCGATCTTCCGGCATCTTCCTGTACAGGATGCAGATGTCCCCGAAATTCAACCTGCGGGTGACGCGGCCAACGCCATCGACCTTCTCGGACAGCAGTATGCGCGAATCCCGGCACAGATACAGGATCTCGTTGGACACAAACGACAGCCAGCGGTGAAGGGCATCTTCAGACGACAGACTGATTTCTTCCATTCGTCCACGCGCCGCGGCGACCTGTTCACTGACTTCCGGCGACTTCTTCCGGGTTCCCGATGACGCCCTTGCAACCGCGCGCAGTTCGGCGATCTCGGAAAACTCAGAATCGGTGTTGAATTCCATCGCGACTATCGGCGCGCGACCTGAATCATCTGCAACCAGTTCAACCGGTCTGACCCCGGACCCGGACGGCGTGCCCGAGGGGTCGTAATCGATTTTGATGATGTCGGAGGCAGGCTGCCTGAACCACTCGCCGCCACCAAACATCGTGTTGAAACCGTCAACCAGAGGCGGAAGCGACCTGTAGTTCGTGTCGAGCCTGTACTTTCTGCCACCGACGTCAGGATCGCATATCGTGTCCACCGCCTTGATGTAAGTCAGCACATCGGCGCCGCGGAAACCGTAGATCGCCTGTTTGGGATCACCGACCACGATAAGCCTGTTGGTCCCCCGCCCTTCCACGAAAACGCGCCGGAATATGTCCCACTGAGCCTCATCGGTATCCTGGAACTCATCGACCATCGCGAACTGGTAGCGATCGCGCAGGATCCGGCACAGTGACTGACCGGACGGCCCGGGGTTCATAACGGCGTCCCTGACGTAGGACACCATGCGATCGAAAGAAAGCGTGGAAGACCGTCGAAACTCTTCCTCGATCAAAACGCGGTGTCGCCTGGCGGACCACACGATCAGATCAGCCGTGTTTCGACATCCGGAAATGTCGCCATCAAAGACCGGTTCGTATGTGTGACCCGCGGCGATCGCCCCTGAAATCCGCTTGACCGCACTGGCAACCGTGCCGACCGAACCGACCAGTCCCGGCGGAGCCTTTGGCCAGTCCTCACGGATGATCCGGTTCACGATCCTGTCGGACAACTGGCCGTCGTCACCCAGTTCAAGTTCCAGCGGGCGATGATTCTCGAAGGCGAATTCCTTCACAACCCGGTTGCAGAAACCGTGTATGGTGAATATCGACGCGATGTCGAAATCGTCCAACGCCGCGGCCAGCCTGCGTCGAACCGGTTCGTCCACCTCGGACAGCCTGGTCTCGATGTGTTTACGAATCCGCTCGCGCAGTTCGCCGGCCGCCTTTTCGGTGAACGTGACCAGCAGGACGCGGTCAAGCCCGACATTGTCGTAATCAATAAGAATCTGCTCGACGAGGCGTTCGATTGTCCAAGTCTTGCCGGTGCCGGCCGAAGCCTCGATGACGGCATGAGTCTTCAACACGGACGACAGCGAAACCTGTGTGTTGGAGGAGACCTCAATCACCGGCGTCACCCCCTTCCGCCCCGGAATGGTCGACCAGGCCGAACAGCTCCAGGATCCCGCCGTACCGCCTTTTCAAAACGCCGCGCAGATCGACCGGAACCTGAAGACGATCCTTCATCAATGACTCGGCCCGACCAGGGAAGTACTGTCTGCTGGCGCCGGTAAAGCCCTCCTCGATTCCCGCGCGAATCCGGTTCGCAACTTTTTCCTCGTCGAAATCGTCCGATTCCACCGACTTCATCATCTGGTCGACCAGCTTGAACGGCAGGCACTCCAGCAGCCTCTCGTCGTCAAGGTAGTCGTCCACGACCCCGGACAAAATTTCCATAGCGCGCTCGCTCGACACCTCGATCACGCGTTCGATGCACTTCCCGGTTCCAAACACCGCGACCCTGAACCTGATCGGGTCGATCCCCTCGCCTGTTCCCCACGCGAGCCCGAAAAGGAACGGATCGAACAGCTTCACGTGAAAGGCGGGGTCCTCGATCCTGGACGAAATGGACACGCCGAAACCAACGCAACGGCCATCCGTGGGCGGCGAGACAAACTCGATCGACCCGGAAAGCTCGACCTCGACAGGCGCGCTTCCCGATTTGGCCGGTGAAACCGTCAGGCGGACAGCGGGCGCCACCAGCCCGGGTCTGAAACCGTCGGGCATCTCGTCGCCCAGCACCCCGTGCTCGAGCCATCCGCCGGCGGCGATCTGTTCGATTGATTCGTCGTTCAATACGTCCAGGTCCTCTATCAGGGCGTCCTCGGCCGGTAGGCGGAACAGTCCCGAAGGCGCCTGTCCCTTCGCGTGATTGATCGCGCCCCTGACCCTCAACAGTTCCGAGGCCACTTCAGGCCTGCCCCCGGAAGCGACCAGGTCGTGCCTGAACTGCTTCTTCAGACGTGACAGCGCCATCCGATCGGCTTCGAATGGCTCATCGGAGACGAAGACGTCCGTCCCGTCGTCATCAAAGCCCGTGATCCCGAACGCCCTTTCAAGACGGGCGCGGCAGGGATTCTCCAGGAACACCGCCAGGGAACGGATCCTGGTCCTTGCGCGCGCACCCGCCGACGACGGCGGCGGACGCAGGGAGTCCGACGCGGACCTGTCGAACAGCGCCAGGGCCGAGCGCAGATCCGCCAACCCGGCGTAGTCCTTCACATCACCGTCAACACCAACCCTGATCGCCTCCACCAGCGCCTTCTCGAGTTCATCCCCGCGCCC
>JAGOFO010000116.1 GCA_017997155.1 Myxococcota bacterium | reverse complement strand
CCGAGTTCGACGTTGTTCAACACGGTGTCGCGAAACTTCTCGACACCGGCCAGACACTGTTTCAGCGCTCCCCGCTCGGTGGCGACGTCCATCAGCGCCGTCGCGTATCGTCTGGATGCGACCTCTGTAATCGGCATCGGTTCCTCTCTACTCGTTGCTCGCCGTAATCCTGTCCACCGATGCATCCCTGACCGCGGTCGGCCTGTTCGATGTCAGGCGGGTTTCCACGGACGCCAGGGCGCGCGTTACCACTTCGTCGGCAAGTTGCGACTGAAGCAACAGCGCCGCGTGGTTGATCCTCATCTCGGCCTCGCGTCGAAGCTTCAGGGCTGTCTCGGTTACTTCCAGTTCCATGGCCTTCTTTTCGTCGGCGGCCAGATCCCGGAAGCTCTTTCTAATCGCCTCCATCTGTTCGTTCACATTCCGGAGCTGCTCCTCGGCAAGCGCGAGGCGCGCGGAGCATTCATCGAATTCCTTTCTGGCGGCTTCGATCGAGGTCTTCACCTCTTCGTGGCGCTTCTTGAGCGACCGCCTGACCAGGGGAATCATTACCAGAAGCAGAGGAATCAGCACGACCAGGAAGTCGGCAACCTGGATGCCCAGCTTCTGGAAGAACAGATCACCGGACGCCAATGCTGTCGCGGGAAGCACTGAAATGGCGAGAGAAAGGAGGGCGCAGCAGCGTTTCATCGTGCGTTTCCCTCGATCGAGTTGATTTGCCTTTCGATTTCGAGGGCAATTCCGGTCACCGCCGTCTGCGACGACGCGAGGAAATCAACCCTGGCCTTTTCCAGCGCGACAAGCTCCCGGTCGACCCGCTCCTGAAGCATCGCCCGTTCCTGTGCGACCATTCGATCACGAAGCGCGGAAGCCTCGGCAGTGATGGCCTTTCGTTCCGCGATCCCTGCCTGCCTGGCCTCTTCGAGGCGGCGTTCCATCGAGTGCTCGATCTCGTCGGCCTTGTTCGTCAATTCGCGAGCCGACTTGATGAGTCCATCGGTGGACTCGTCACGGCGCTTCAGGTATCGGGCGTACGGCTTGAAGAAGAAGACCGACAGAAGGAAGTACAGCAGAAGAAAGATCGCGAGCTGCACCACGAAGGTCAGATCGAGGTCAATCACCGAGGCCCTGAGGGCCGTTGTTGAGTCGTACAAGAGTTCGGGAGCCATTAGCCGGGGAACCTCCAGAGCGTCCAGACAGGCCGTGGCCAGTATATTCCAAACACGCGCCCGGAATGAACAAACTCCGGGATGGTCGAGGTTATTATGTCCACGCGAAGTGTCAAGGCGGGTTTTTGTATCAGAAGCCGGTAGAGCGACCAGAACCTGGTTTAAACTCTGATGATCCGGTCAGTTACCTTTGGTACAAAAAACTGAGGCTAGCGTTCGTCGTCTGTAACTCGCGTTACAGCTGAGTTGTCCTGCCGGCCATCGCCAATGGCGCCCGGGGAGCATTTTCGTGACGCGATGCCGCAGGTGCCTGACGCCACGAAATCGAGGATTCGACCTGTCGGACAGAGGAAGCGGCACCAGAGGCGCCTGCAGAACAACGATGTGACCAGAAACGTCGCGAAGATAACGATCGAGGCGATCGGGGCAGCGACCAGCGAAAACGCCGCGAACGGCTCGAACGAGGCCAGGTCCAGGTCGGGCCAGACAACCAGAAGACCAATGATCGTACATAGATACACCAGACCGGCGTAACGCAGGAAGATGCGTGTCCGCGGGCCTGGAGCCAGCTTTTTGATGGGAATCATTGAAACGAGTTCGGAGATTGACCCAAAAGGACAGACGCCTCCGCACCAGACGTTGCGTCCAGTGAAGGCTGGCAGGACGATTGCAGCGATGAAAGCGGCGAAGGGAACAGCAGCGTTGCGAAGATCCGGGCCTGCGGGAATCCACGACGCCAGAAGCGCGGACGACAGCATCATGCCTGTCCAGAAACCGGGTACCAGAACGATCGCCACCAGTATGAACGGACGAAAACGTCTGAACCGGCGAGGCAGCGTGGCCGCGACGAAACCGATCAGAAGAACGAGCGCGGCCGAGACCTGCCTGACAATCGTCATCACGGATGTCCCGGGCGCCTTGAACTGTGTCCCGATGGAATCCGCGGCCCCGGCCTTCACCGCGGAAAGGATGGCCGAACTGGTCATGGTAGCGCCCGAGACCGCATCCACCCTGGCATTCAGCGCCTGTTCCAGGGTCATCCCAACGAACTGTCCCGTCAAACCCTCGTTTTTGACGTGTTCCAGATAGGAAGGCGTTTCCGCGTTTTTCAACACGGTGACTCCGACGATTGTTCCGGTCGGATCGAGCAGAATCGCCACTGGAACCCTTCCGCCGTAGCCAGTGGCCAGATCGGGCAGGCCGGTCGTGTCGACGATGTAGCCCACGACCGCGCCGCGCCCGTCCAGAACGTCCATCAGGGCGCCCCTGGATTTCCGCAGTCGTTCAGCATCCGTTAACATGGCTTTCGCGGTCGCCATCAAGACGGGATTCTGCGTGGAAGCACTGTCAGCGGCGGCCACACCCCTGCTGTCGTTTTCCAATAAGGCCGGCGGCGTGGAAGGCTGCAGCACGAAGAGTCTCAGCGCGATTACGGCGGCAACCACAAAGGCGAGAGTCGCCAGGCCCCGCAGAATTGACGAGATCCGATGTGAATGCATTTCAGGACTTCTTTTCCGCCTCGAACAGCAGTTTGCGTGCCTGGTTCATGATCGGCGGTCTGACGACGCCCGGCCTGGCCAGCATGCGCCACTCGCCCGGCGAGAGCTTAATCACATATCTGACAGCCAGTTCAATCGGGGTCGAAGGATTCTTGACGATGTTGAAGATCACGTCTCTGGATTCCATCCAGGCGCGACTTGATGCGATAAATTCGATTGCATCCGGTGCGAGACTTGCCCAGCGCGTGTATTCGATCACTTCATCCAGTTGAACATCAGGGTTGAAGAAGATGAATTTGTGAACGGTCTTGTCATTGTCGCGAACCAGAATACGACGCGCGACCCGTTTCCCCTGGCGCGCCAGCTTCTGCTTTTCGACGGTGGACATCTCTCGGATGCGCACCGCCAGCTCACGGTTTTCCGGCTCGATCTGCGGAGCGGATTCCTGGGCAGGTTCTTTGTCCGAAGATGCCGGGCCGGCAACGGGAGCCTGGTTGAACTGTTCAGGCCGCCGGTAGGCAGGTCTGGTCGGTTCGTTTCCGGTACGTACCGTCCCGTCTTCATGTTCGGAAGTTCGCGACTCTGGATCCGTTCGTCTGTGAAGGTCCAGCAGACCCGAGTCGGCAAGATCGATCGCGCCTGCCTGGGCCGCAAGCGAAAACAGTTCGTCGACCGGAGCGGAACCGTCGGCCACATTTGAGACAAGTGGAATTCCTGTGTCCGCGCCGCGCACTTTTTCAAGGCTTTCAGGCGAAAAGAAACGTCGTGTGGATTCCTTGGCAGTAAGTGGCCCCGAACTTTCGGTGGAGCCCGCCTTCCGGGGAGCGCCGAATTCATCATCCAGGGGCGAGTGCGACGAGGACGTGGACGGCCGTTCCCTTCTGGTCTGCTCGGGTTGAATGATCGGTTGAGAACCGGTTCCACGGGGTAGTCCGGTGTCTTTGTCGACGGCCGATATCGAGGAAATCGTATAGTCGTCATCAAGAGGTTGTGGCGCGATCGGCTGCAATGGCTCGGGAATCGCACGCGCAGCAGGTCGTTCGGGTTGACTGCCTGGTGCGACTCTTTCCGCGGGCGGCGTCGTTTCGAAACGATCGATGATCTCGACCTTTCCCGATATCCGGCCCGCAGGCGCATCCGGGGATGACACCGCGCTGGAGTACTGAACGTCTGGAACCTCTGGCCGTGGGGCGATACCCTCGGGGCGGGGAGGTCTGATCGCGGCATGCCCGACGACTTCCGAGGTGACTGTTTCGGTGAGAGTGGCCTTAAGGAAATCCAGGTCCGGCGAACAGTCGAGTTGAACAAGGAACCCGTCCGGCCGGTGCATGATCACGGTCCCAAGCGCGAATAGCTCGCGGTTGAGCGGAAGCAGCACCTTGATCTTCACCGGCGCCATGATCGCGGCCTGCCTGTCGGTTATGATCGGGATAACGCAGACAGAGAGAAACTCTTCGATCGTCGTGCGCAGAAGATCCGGGTTGCGCAGATCGGATATGTATTGAAGCGTGTCAACCATGCTCGAAGGATCTCAATTTCCCGTGTTCTGGTCAATAGCATCATGAACCGCCCGCTTCATTCGACGTGTTCGCCGATTTCTGGCAGAATCCGCCGCATGAAGGCTTATCTGGACAACATGGCCACGACACCCATCGATCCGCGGGTGGGTGATTACATGAGTTCGCTGGTCGAACGCGCGCTTGGCAATCCACATGCGGCGCTTCACGCCCAGGGACGTGAGGCGGGCGCGGTTCTGGCGCAGGCGAGGGCTGCTGTGGCCGGTTCGATCGGTGCCAGGCCCGAGGAGATTCGATTCGCTCCTTCGGCGACTATCGCCGACAACGTGGCGATTCTGGGGCTGGCCCGGGCGCGGATCCGTCGAGGCCGCCACATCCTTGTCAGTTCGATCGAACACCCGGCGGTTCTTATAGCGGCGCGCCATTTGAACGTCGAGGAAGGATTCGATGTGGAAGAGATCCCGGTGGGACGGGACGGGATCGTGGAGCCGGCCACCGTGTTGGCGATGCTGAGATCGGATACGACCGTGGTTTCCGTCATGGCGGTCAACAACGAGATCGGAACAGTGCAGCCGATATCCGAGATAGCAAAGGTTCTGGAAGGCAGCAAGGCGTTCTTCCACGTCGACGCCTCCCAGGCGCCCGGTCGAATCGCCATCGATTTCGCGCACTCTGTTGATCTGATGACTCTGTCCTCGCACAAGGTATACGGGCCCAAGGGGGCCGCTGCTCTTTTCATCAAGCGGCGCAGGGACATCAACATCAAACCCGTGTTTTTTGGGGGCGGTCAGGAAGACGCCTTGTTCCCGGGCACGGTGAATGTCCTGGCCGCCGCGGGATTCGGCCGGGCCATGGAGCTGGCAGTGTCTTCACGCGAGTCGGATTCGTCACGAATCGACGGGATGAGTCGCCACCTCCTGGATGGTATCGTCGATTTGTTTCCCGGCTCCCGTCCTGTCGGGGATCGTGGACGAGCCGTTCCGCATTGCGTGTCAATCACCGTCAATGGTGTTTCGGGCGAGGCATTCGTCTCAAGGCTGGCCCGGGCCGGGGTGGCGGTTTCGATTGGCAGCGCGTGTCACGGGGATCCCGCCAGTCCTTCCCACGTCCTGGTCGCGACCGGTTTGTCCCCTGCCGAGGCACGGGGAACCGTTCGATTCGGAATCGGTCGATTCACGACCATGGAAGAGATTGACTACACGCTGGAACAGATCGGCACGGTTGCGGCCGAACTCGCCAGACCGGTTTCGACCTGAGTCAACGGGCCGGCAGGCTGCGACAGTCTTGTGAAGTCTGTTCAGATACCGGCATTCAAGCGGCGGGCAAATTTCTCATCGAGTCCGGCGTCCAATATCTTCGCGGCCGCGGCCTGGACGTCGTATGGAACCCTGATGTGCTGCAGTCGGCCGGCATCGGAATCCCAGATGGCAAAGCACGCTCTTGGATCCCTGTCGCGTGGCTGACCGACACTGCCCACATTGATGATGAAACGATAGGGAGACTGCCGGGTCACCGCGTTCGCCTCGACCTCCATCGTTTCGTTCTTGTCCAGGGCGTAAATCAGCGTCAGGTGCGCGTGGCCGATGAAGTTCAGTTTTCTGAGCCGTGACTGGATGTCAAGATGCGGCTGGGCTTCGGATTCCTGTACCACATAGAAGAATCCCGAAGGCATCACCGGTGCACCATGGTAGAAACCAAGGTCGTCGTCGAACCAGGAGTAGGGCAGGGAATAAAGCCACTCGTAGTTCCTGTCCGTCATCTGAGACCTGGTCCACTCGATCGCGTCGCGCGCGCCCTGATAGTAGTAGGCGACGTCCATCGCGCCCGTGACGGCCGCGTCGTGGTTGCCCATCAGAGTCACTTTGCACCGTGTTCTTACCAGGTCGGCACATTCGTTCGGGCTGGCGCCGTATCCGACAACATCGCCCAGGCAAATGACCCTGTCCACGCCGATTTTGTCGATTTCGTCAAACACAGCGGTCAGTGCTTCGAGATTAGCGTGGATGTCCGAGATGATAGCCGTCTTCATTTTCCATCCCTGGCATTAGAGGGTGCTGCTGGTGTAGATTGTATTCGGAAAAACGGGATGGTGACATGTTCGCGTCCGAAAATTCTCTTTTGAAGGCAGTAATCCTGGCAACCGGCAGGGAATTGCTGACCGGACGCGTTCGCGACACGAACTCCGGCTGGCTCTGCGAAGGACTGTTCAGACTCGGTGTCAGGGTGATTCGTGTGGTCACCGTCGACGATGACCCGGTCGACATGACCAGGGAGTTTTCAAGGGCGGTTCAGGACGGGGCTGATGTGATCATAACCACCGGTGGCCTGGGCCCGACTCCCGATGACATGACCATCCGATGCATCGCGGCCGCGGCGGGGGTTCCGGTCGCAAGATCCGACATGGCGTTCGGGTTGATCTCGGGGCGGTACGCGGACCTTGTGAAGAGCGGCAGGCTGGCGGATCCGTCCATCAACGAGGATCGCGCCCACATGGCCGACATGCCCCTGGGCGCCACTGTCATGCCAAATCGCGTTGG
>JAGOFO010000115.1 GCA_017997155.1 Myxococcota bacterium | reverse complement strand
AAGGGTTCTACAGTCCCCGGGTCGAGAAGTTCTTCACCGAGGATGAACTGGTCGACGGTAAGTGCCCGGAAACAGGCGGCGACGTGTTCAAGATCGTCGAGGCCAATTACTTTTTCCGCATGAGCCGTTACCAGCAGAATCTGATCGACCACATCAACGCCAATCCCGATTTCATACGTCCGGAATCGCGCCGGAACGAGGTGCTGGGTTTCCTTCGCAAGCCGCTGCAGGACCTGTGCATCAGCCGTCCGAAAGCTCGTCTTTCCTGGGGCATCGAGCTTCCATTCGACTCCGATTACGTCACCTACGTCTGGTTCGACGCGCTTCTGAACTACTGCACCGCGATCGGCCTGTACCATGACGAGCCGCGTTTCAAAAAGTGGTGGTCAGCGGTAAACCACCTGATCGGCAAGGATATCCTGACCACTCACTCCGTGTACTGGACAACCATGCTTTTCGCGCTCGGACTTCCGATGCCCAGGCACATCATCGCCCATGGCTGGTGGCTGGTGGATAACACCAAGATGTCTAAGTCGCTCGGCAACGTCATCAATCCGCTGGCGATGCGGGACAAGTACGGTGTCGATTCCCTGCGCTATTTCCTGATGCGCGAGATGGTCGTGGGACTCGATTCCGATTTTTCCGAGGAGTCGTTCCTCAAGCGCCACAACTACGAACTGGCGAACGATCTCGGGAACCTGGCGAATCGCCTGGTCGGCTTCGTCGCGAAGCAGATGGGCGGCGTTGTCCCCATGCCGGGCAAGGGTGCCGGGCATCCTTCGGATCCCGAGATACGGGAAATGGCCGCACAGCTTCCCGGCAGGGTGAGGGAACTGGTCGAGAATCTGAGGGTCGAGACCGCGATCGAGTCCGTGATGAATTTCGTGCGCCGCCTGAATCGCTACGTGGCCGAGACAGAGCCGTTCAAGGTCATCAAGGTCGACCGCGACGCTGCCGGAGCCTCGGTGTATACCGCGCTGGAGGGTCTCAGGATTGCGTTGAACCTGCTGTGGCCGGTGATGCCAGCGAAGGTGGAATTCCTGCTGGCGGCGCTGGGTGGCACGAAGGTGGTGGCCTCGCTCGACGATCTGAAGTGGGGCGGCCTTGAACCCGGAGCCCCGCTGGTTCTGACGGAACCGCCTTTCCCCAGGTTCGATGTTCCGGAATTTGAATCGAAGCCTGCCCCGGATGCGGCCCCGAAGCCCGTGGACAAGCCTCGCGTCGAGGTTCCGACTCCGCCGGAGCCAGAGGCGACCTTCGATGATTTCCTGAAGATCAAGCTGCTGGTCGGCACGGTCTTGACCGTGGAACCGATCACGGGCTCGGACAAACTGCTCAAACTGTCTGTCGATCTTGGCGAGGAAAACCCGCGTCAGATAGTGGCCGGCATCGGAGACCGTATCGCGGCGGCGGAGTTGCCCGGCAGGCAGGTGACCGTTGTGGCGAACCTGAAGCCGCGCAAGGTTTTCGGGGTCATGTCACAGGGGATGATCCTGGCGGCCTCGGACGAGGCCGGATTGTCTCTGGTCGCGCCGGTCGGTACCGCACGCAAGCCCGGGACCAGGGTCGGGTAGGCCACTGTCGCGGTTGTGATACGAAACGCGCTATTTCGAGATGTCCTTCAGCGGCCGGCGCGTGCTCTGCCAAGCTTGACGTTGTGTGATTCATCAAGCCACATGCATTCCAGGTAGTCCACGGCGGTCGCCAGCTGGAAGTCGAACTTGATCGTTGGATGCGGGTTCGCCCTTCCCGACGCCTCGGCCGTTCCCATCCTGGACACGCATTTCGAGAGCGATTTGACCCGCGAGACGTTCGGTGACGTGTATTCGTTTTCGATCAGGGTCAGGTGGTGCACCAGATCTTCTTCCCTGAAGCCGATCGGCTGCTTTCCGTCCACCTCGGGCGGAGTCGAGATGTCAGGCACCACACCGGACACCTGAATCGTCCTGCCCGATGGCGCATAGTACCGGGCGATGGTGACCTTGATCACATAGTCGGTTCTGGGGTAGGGCGGAACCAGTGTCTGCACCGAAGCCTTGCCGAAGGTCCTGTCCCCGATCACCAGACCGCGCCCGTTCTCCTGAATGGCGCTTGCGAGGATCTCGGATGCCGAGGCCGACCCGGAGTTCACCAGCACCACGACCGGGAACGTCCACGAACCGGGCGTGGCATTGTAGGATTCGTCCTTTTCCGAAGGACTCTTTACCGACACAATATTCCCGTCTTCAAGGAATGCGTCGGCGATCTTCACGCTCTCATCCAGCAGGCCGCCGGAGTTCATCCTGAGGTCGATGATCAGGCCGCGCAGTCGTCCGCCCTTCGTCTTTCCGATCAGTGACTGAATCGCCTTTTCAACGTTGGCGGCCGTGCCGTCCACGAAGCCCGTGATCTTGAGGTATCCGATGTCGGGGTGGTCTTTCAGCAGGCGCCACTGGATGTTCTTGATCTCGATGTGCTGCCTGATGATCGTGAAGTCGACGTCCTGTGGCACGCCTCTTCGCCGGATCGTCAGTACAACCGGGGTACCCTTCGGACCCTTGATCAGCTTGACGACCTTCGTCAGTGCCATCCCCAAAACCCGCCGCCCATCGACCTCGACGATCTCGTCACCAGCCTTGATTCCGGCAGTGTCCGCCGGCTGTCCCTCCATCGGGGACTCGATGATGATTCGTCCCTGACTGGTCGTGAGCTGGGCGCCGATTCCCTCGAAGCTGCCGTCCTCGGTTTCCTTCGTGTTCTCGTCCCAGGCCTTTGACGAAAGGACCGATGTGTGCGGATCAAGCGAGGCGAGGTAGCCCGTGGCCGCCGCGATCCATGTTGAGGACTCGTTGAAAACTGGTCTGGATGATTCCTGTTCGACCACCCAGGCATGAACCCGTTCGAAATCGTCTTCGGAGAAATCGATTGATCTCCACTGTTTTTCACGTTCCTCGATCGTGGTTCGGATTCGCAGCTTCTCGACCTCGAGCTGTTCGTCGGTCATGGCCGCGTAGTTGCGATCCTCACCCTCGGGCTTGACGGTTATCACGAATCTGTCCGAAGGGGTCAGCTTTACGAACTCAGCCCCTTTGTACTCGGCCGCCTTTTTGAAATACCTTTCCGGAAGAATCGTGCGCGCCGGCTTCATCGACAGCAGCATGTAGTCGGCAGCCGTCACCCAGGCCAGGCGTTTGTCATAACCAGGGTCGATGTAGTAGCTCGCGATGATGTCGCGAACCTTCGAGAAGTCAGAAGAGTCGAATTCGATACCTTCCCAGTAGTCGATCTCTTCGTCGCTTTCCTCGTAATCGGGGCCGGCGTCGTCGGCAATGACCCCCGTTGGAACGGACACAAGCACGCCAATGGCAAACAAAACGGCGATTGCGGGTTGCAGGCAGCGCTTCACACCGGCCTCCGGGATGTTCCCGCCGCATTATAGCAGTATGAAACCTGTGTTCCCATAGGCTGGCTCGGTGTATTCTCCTGCAGTCGGGTGCAGGATCTTTGTGCTAGAATCCGTCCGCCCGGGTGCGGATCGAGGTCGCCATGGCCAGAGGCCAGTTCGCAGCATACCTGAATGGTAACGCCAAGAAGATGTCTCCGGACGTCGTTTCTCTGGTCGAGGAACTGATATACCCGGACGACATCTTCTACTGCAATACCCTTGAAGAGGGGGCTGCCGCGGCGAAGACCATCATCGAGCGCGGCTACCCGACCGTTTTCACCGGCGGTGGCGACGGTACAGCCGTGAATCTGATCAACGACATGTGGGCGGCCGCTGGCGGCGAGCGTTCCGCAATCCCGACGGTCGGGCTGCTGTCCTTCGGAACGGGAAACGCCATGGCCGGCATGGTTTCCTCGGGCAGCCCATTGAAAGACCTGAAGTCCTATGTCGCCAATCCCTCCATGGATACGGTGACGATCGGGATGGTCGAGTCCGAGGGACATCTCTTCCCGTTCGGAGGGCTCGGGGTCGACGCCCAGATTCTTTCGGACTACATCTCGGTCAAGCAGGGACTTGGTTCGGGCGTGCTCAAGCCGATTTTCCAGACCGTCGGCGGTTACTTTTTTGCCTTCTTCGGTCTGACCGCTCCCAGGCATATCTCCAACGTGCTGACGGGCCGCAACACTGTTGTCAGGATCACGAATCTCGGCAGATCAAGCTGGAAGGTGGTCGGCGATGGCGCTCCCGGGCAGGAATACAAACCCGGGGAACTCCTTTATGAAGGGACTTTCACGATGTTGATGACCGGAACGTGTCCCTACTACGGATACGGAATGAAGGTCATGCCGTTCGCGGATCTCAGGTCCGACGCGTTTCAGCTCAGACTTGTCCAGATGAGCCCGGGCAGGATCGTTGCAAATCTCGGACCGGTCTGGAAGGGAACGTATCGGGATCCGGAGCTTCACGATTTCTATTGTTCCGAGGTCCGGGTCGAGCTTTCGTCGCCCAGTCCCTACCAGCGGGGTGGCGATCTGGTGGGCGATTCGACCGAGCTGGTTTTCCGTCACGTGCCAAACGTCGTTCGTCTTCTCAGGTTCATCTGATTTAACTGCCGCGCCGAAAAGTCAGACCCGGTCGCGCAAACTTTTGCGGTGACTTGCAGACCATCGCTGTGGCAGAATCGACATCGGGCCCGCGGTTTCGCGTTGGGCATTTCTACACCCATTGAATCCGGAGGAATCTTCCATGAAGTACATTTGTGTAGTCTGCCAGTGGATCTATGACCCGGCAAAGGGTGACCCGGATGGTGGCATCGCCCCCGGAACCGCCTTCGAGGACATCCCGGATACATGGTCCTGCCCGGAATGCGGCGTTTCGAAGGATGACTTCGAGCCCTACAACGGCTGACGCCGGCTTGAACCGGTGGACAACGGTGTCGACGGGTTCGTCCAGGTCCGCGACCTGAAACGGTTCCGGGCGGATGTCTACCGTCAGGCACCGTCGTGCGTCTGGACTGCTGGAAAGCTGGAACTACGGGATCCCGGGATGCGTCGCGGCCGCGGTTGACATGGGGATTCCAAGAGGGTACAACCCCGTTTCAGGGGAACCCGGGGACTTGCAATGTATCTGGGAAAGGTCATCGGCACGGTTGTCGCGTCCCGGAAATCGCCGGGACTGGAAGGGCTGCGTCTGATGGCGGTGATGCCCATCAACCACGACGGGACTCCGCGGTCGACGATGATCGTGGCCGCGGACGCGGTCAACTCCGGTCCTGGAGACATAGTTCATCTGGTCGGAAGCCGCGAGGCATCCCTGGCGTTCGAGAACCAGTTCGTGCCTCTTGATGCCGCCATTGTCGGCGTGGTCGACTCGATTGATCTGGAGGAGCTGCCTTGATCCTGGGAAGGGTAATAGGAACCGTCGTTTCCACGGTAAAACACCCTGAATACAAAGGGCTCAAGCTGCTGGTTGTTCAGCCCGTCGGGACCGATGGCGCCGCGCACGGCGATTCGTTCATCGCGGTCGACGACGTCCAGGCTGGCGTCGGCGATACGATTCTGGCCATACGGGAAGGCAACGGCGCGCGTCAGATCTTCGGCCGCAAGGATTTCCCGATCAGGGCGGTCATCGTCGGAATCGTCGACCAGATCGATGTAATGTAACAGGTGGGGCGTCCAATGAGTTCAAGGGTAACGCTGCCGGAACTGGAAAGAACGATCACCCGCGTCGCCACCAGGATGTACTCCAGCCACATGGTTGCTGGACACTGGGGCAATGTCACGGCGGTCGCCGAAGACGGAACGATTCTGGCGACTCCCGACTGGATGTCTCTGGGCGATGTCGGCGAGCGCGATTTGATCAGGGTCGATCGGTCGGGACAGAAGCTGTCCGGCAACGGCCGTCCTTTCTTCGAGCTTCCGATGCACCTGGCCGTTTACCGTGGCAGGCCCGACGCCGGCGCGGTCGTTCATGCCCATCCCAGGGCCGCTTCGACCTTTGCCGCGGCCAATATGGCGATCGACGGTCGTTTTTCGCCCGAGTTCACGTTCATGACCGGTGGCATCGTTCCCGTGGTGCCGTTCGCCATGCCCGGAACCGAGACCCTGTCGGTGAACCTGGCGGCCTGCCTCCAGCAGTACGATGTGGTCCTTCTCGAAAAACACGGCATCCTTGCCTGGGCGTGTTCTCCGGTTACTGCCTTCGCCCTGATCGAGCAGGTCGAGGAGATCGCCACCATAATCATGAACTCGTCTTCGGTCGGCAAGATAGAGCCGCTCAAGCCCGAGATACTCAGACTGATCGAGGAATCAAGAACCAGGGCCGGACTGGGGCCGGCCGGTCGAGATCGGAAGAAGTGATGACTAGTCCAGTTCCTGCAGCCGCCTGATGATCCTGCTCTTTACCGCTTCGTTGACCTGCGACAGACCAGTCGGAAGCATCGACGCCTCGATCAGCGCCAGCTTCGCGCGGGTTTCCATATTTTCCTGTCCGCGACGGACGATCGGTGCCTCGGGACCCTCGGACACGCCGTAGCGCAGGCGCAGGAAGCGTTCTTCTTCCTGTGTCAAATCGACAGTGTTGATAACGTTTCTAACGTCGGCACGGGTGACAACCCGAACCTCGGTCTCGGTTCTGGTATTACGCTTTTCCAAGGTCATTCCTCCAATCCCCGGCCTGTCCGGGACTTACCATCATAACCCGACTTTTTTACCACTGCCAAATTTGCTGCAACACCAATGGAAACAATCGGATAGACGCTATTGTGGCAGAGGAGCCGAAAAAAATCATCGATCACCGTCGAAATTTTTCAGCAGGTATTCAAGACTCTTTCGATGGATGCCGGCAATGCGGGC
>JAGOFO010000114.1 GCA_017997155.1 Myxococcota bacterium | reverse complement strand
CCGCGTCGTTGCCGACAGAAACGAACTTATCGAACGCGCCGCATCAGCGCTCACCGCGGGGAAGATAGTAGGTTGGTGCCAGGGACGCATGGAATTCGGGCCCAGGGCGCTGGGTAACAGATCGATACTTGCCAACCCGACCCTGCCGGACATGAAGGATGTCCTGAACGCACGCGTGAAACACCGGGAATGGTTCCGGCCGTTCGCGCCGGCGGTCCTGGAAGAAAAGGTCGGGGACTACTTCGACCCGCCCTTCAGAAGCCCGTACATGCTGCTGGTTTCAAATACACGCAAGGACAGGGTCGACCTGCTGCCGTCGGTCACGCACGTGGACGGCACCGCCCGCCTGCAGACAGTGTCGCGCGACGGCAACCCGCTTTTCTATTCGCTGATCGAACGTTTCGGCGAAAAAACGGGCGTTCCGGTCGTACTTAACACGTCGTTCAACATACGCGGCGAACCAATCATCTGCGATTATGGCGACGCGCTGGCGTGTTTCCTGAACACCGACATCGACGCGCTGGCGCTGGAAAACTGCTGGGTCGAAAAAGACTCGGCAAGACAGCCGATTCAGCCACCGGCCGACTACTGAAGCGGCTGCCCACCTTCAATTATCGAAACAAACTCGGGCATTTTCATCAGACCGTCAATCACAATCCTTGCCACCAGATTATTACCATCTTCGTTCAGATGCCCGCCGGCCCCCCTGAATCTGAAATCATTCCCATCCAGATACAACTGCGTGTCCATGCCGTTTGCGGGCCATCCCGATACAGGGATGTCGATAAGGTGCCATCCATTCCGTGCCGCCATTTCCACAACATCTGTCCACAATGGGCACGACGCGTCGAGATCGGCCGGCACCGGCATCTTGACCAGTACAAACAGGCCGCCGGCAGACTTCATATCCTTGTCCACGTCATTGAAAGTCGCTTCGACAACCTTCAGCAGCGTGTCCTGATCCATCACGCCCATCCGTTCATCGGCCCGGTGTCCGACCAGGTCTTTCATAAGGGAAACAAGATTCAGTTCATGAATTCCCATCAGTGCCCTTGAGAGATTGGGAGACAAGGGCAGCGACCTCGGAACCGGCTGGTTAAGGGTAATAAGCCTGTCGCCATCCATGCCCAGCATGGGCTTGCCATAACCCTGCATGTTCGAAACGCGCATCAGTTCGAATCCGAAGCAATTGAACGCAAGTATCTGGACGTCCGTGTCTATCGCAGCCCGGACCTGTTTCGAGCGCAGATAGGACTGATCGATGCCGTAGCCACCCTGGCCGATGTTGACAGATTCAATCCGGGGCTCGATGGACTCAAGACGGGCACACCACGTCGCGTCATCCCTCACGCCGTATCCCAATGTGAACGAATCCCCGGAACACAGGACGCGGACCCGCCCGTCAGGCACCGTTTTCAAGATTTCGGCCCTGTTGCGAAACCCCTGACGATTGGTATTGAGGCTCCTGCCAGGTCCGAAAAAATCATCGTCGCTGAATCCGGGCTTGGAGACCCAGCCGAGTTGCTCGTCGTAGTCACAAGAATACTGTTCGGCGACGGCCCTGGTGGAGACGATACGAATTGTCATCCGGACAAAGCCGGCCAGCCCCTCGGCCGCCACGGCAACCGCAACCAGCAATCCCAGGACAAGCGCAACCTTTCGAAACACGCCCCTCATGGAAACCTCAGCAATCGTGCAGGGAAATCGTCCGGGCCGATGCTAGCATGCGCAAGGAGTCTTTTCCATCGGCAGGCAACTCGGGGGCCGGAAGGACGAATTGTCAACGGGCCACTGGGTGACAGGCCGCAACGCTTGAACTGTAAGGCGATGGCGCAGCATCGAATCATGTTGACAAAATCGAGGCATCCGAACATAACTCCGCGGCTTTCGGGCCTTTCCAGGACCGGATGTTCATTGAATTTCGACGGCGGCAGATGAACGGGGGCCCCGTTCCCTATCCATGATGCGCCTGTAGCTCAGTCGGATAGAGCAACGGACTTCTAATCCGTGGGTCGGGGGTTCGATTCCCTCCAGGCGCGCCAGCGCCGTCGTCAGAATTGCCTCGCTTTTTGCGATGGTGCGTGTAGCGCAGCGGTAGCGCACCGGGTTGTGGCCCCGGTGGTCGTCGGTTCGAATCCGTCCACGCACCCTATCACCGGGACGACCGATGCGTCGGTCATTTTTCCCGGTGACTTGCGCCCCTTCGGGGGCGATTCAAAGCCGGGTCGCCGCAACCCGCGGGTTGCCGGCCCGGCTTTATATTTTTCCACTCCCCGGAAACGCCCAATGGCCGCTTCCGGAAGTGCTTGATATTCCGGCACCTTTATTCCCCGCGCCTGTGGCTCAATGGATAGAGCAGCGGACTTCGGATCCGCCGGTTGGGGGTTCGAGTCCCTCCAGGCGCGCCGCACCGATCACCACCGCTGGATGCTTTTTTCCGCGAATCCCGGAATATCAGCCACTTCCAGGACAGTGCAGTCGTCAAGGACAAGCGTGCCGTTGTAGGCGCCGTACACCTTGGTGCCGTGCATGTAGTAACCGCCGATGTCCAGCTCGGTCGGGACGTGCGTATGCGGGGAAAACGTCAGGTTCATGCGGCCGTCAGGACTTTCAATGACCCACGGTTTCATGGGGTCTTCCGGGTCCATGACCCACGTCATGCCGTCAAACGCGCCCAGCTTCTGGATTACACCGTCGATCAGGATGCCGTCCGCGCTTGCCTGCTGGTTAGCGTCCAGGCCTGCGCCCATGTTGAACGCCACGTCGTGTCCGTCGATCACGCCGTACCCGGCCGCCCAGGTCCCATCCCGAATACTTTTCGCCGGTGTCGTAGTTAAGCAGCGTGACGCCGATGAAAGAAAACCACGAAAGCCGGGCGATGGTGACTTCCGCATACCATTGGGGCGACTGCACCGAATAAAAATCCCAGTCCTTGATCTGCTCCGCCAGGGACGAAGGGATCTTCGCCAGGTCGTATTCAAAGACCGGGCGGCGCGCCCACGCGATAACCGCCAGGCTGCCGTCGTCATTCAGCACCGGGGTGGCCGACAAGGCCTCGTGCTGTTCGCAGGGGCTGACCGCGCACGCCTCCGGCTCGCAGGCGTCGGCCGGAACGCTGTCCCCGGCGCAGCCGGACAGCACCGAAGCGCCGACCATGAACAGGACCGCGGCAATGATTGAAAGTGGCTTGCTGGACATAACCCCGTCCGTGTTGCAGTACGGGCGTATTATGCGTCGGGAAATGCACGCTGGCGAAATGGCCTTCGCAATTCAGTACTGAAGCTTGTCCGGGTCGCCGTCGCAAATCTCGAAATCGTCTTCGAGCGCGTCAAAAGTACCGTCCAGGCGGACCTGCCTGCAGACGACCGGGAGCGAACGGACCGGCTCGCAGCCATCCTGCACCAGTTGACCGTCGCCGTCGAAAACCTGAAGGCAGTCAGGGGGCTGACAGGGCTTCCAGCCCCAGCCGAAGGACGAATGGTGGTACCTGTATTCCAGACCGTTGAATTTCAGCAGTATCCAGTCGATATGATGATGACCGCCCCAGCCGTACGAGGCCTCGACCGGCGTCACATTTCCGCCCGCCGCCACCCACGCCCCCACCGTCTGAAACTGGTAACTGGAATTGTTGTCATAGGAGACCGGGGTTGACTGGACATATAGATAGCCCCTGATGTCGCCGTATGCGAAGGTGCAGACGTAATCCAGGTCGGCGACCGGTCCCGGGGCCCCGGCGATTTCGTGGGATCCCGGCAACCTGGCCGGAATACCGAGGGCCGCGAATCCCGAGGGGGCGAACGAATTCACGCACCGGGCGACAAAACGCATGAGAGTGGGAGCGTCGTGAATGTGCCCGGCCGCCATGTGCGAGCCGAAAGCATATAAAAAAGGAGGACTTTCGAACGGGGTCGGCGTGGAACTCCAGAAGCTCAACGATTCAGAACCCGGGCAGAATTCCCCGAGTTCCTGGTACCACTTGGCGCAATCGCCACCCGGCGCGTCCACGTCCACGATGGACAGTATTTCCGAGGTGGTCGGCAGCCGCCAGCCCGGCCCCTTGTCGGAGCATGCCTGCATAGCTTCGGGCCACCCAGGGACATCCCGGTCCAACGTATTTTCCCAGGCAAGGCCGGTGAGTCGGTCATAAACCACATCGGCGAAGGGCACGAACCGATCCTCGGCCGCTACCTCCGAGCCCCTCGCCGACCGGACACACCTGACCGGGTGCAGGTCCTTGTCGCCCTTCTCGCATGCCTCGACATTGCCACGGCCATGAGTCGTGCAGAAGTTCGCGGAAAGGTACGCGGAGGTCGAGGTCCAGTACATCGTGTCCGAGGAACAGTCGGAACCGAAAACCGCGTCCCACATGCAGTCGGCGTCACCGGCATCGACCAGCGTGAATGCCTCCTGGATGGCCGGCGCCCGCCAGTCGTCGCCGGGCAGGCCGTCATCCCCGTCGCCATTGTTCACCTTACAGAACGATTCCGCGTCCTCAAGCTTAATCCTGTTCGACAACGCTTTCGCCCAGACAAGGCCTGTCCGGTTGTCCGTGACCGTGCCATCCCCGTTGTCAGTGTAGTACCTGAACCCTCCGGCCACCTGGGCATCCTGCCCGAACCAGGGATCACCGGGATGGATGTCACCGCAGTTGACATGGCCCACGCCGTCAAGACATACATCCGAGCCTGTCGGCGCCACGCGGCAACGGCAGGAATCGGGATCGGGAACCATCCACGACGGACAATCGCCGGGCCAGCATTCATCCTGGCACGCGCCATCTATGCACACCCCCCTGCGGCATGGCGTGCCGTCAGCGGCGACGGATTCAACGCACGTGGCAAGTTCGACATCCCACGACGAAACCCGGCACTCCGTCGCGGGCTGGTCACACGAGGTATCGGGCCCCGGAAGCCACCCATCGTCGTACGCCGTCGAATCTTCAGTGTCTTCATCGATTAACGTGACGTCTTCCGGTGAAACATCGGACGTGTCGCCGGCATCGGACGGAATATCGCCGACAGAATGACCTGGGTCCCGGACCGATATGATTTCGGCCCCGGCGGAGTCTGAAAAATCATCCTGCTGCGCATCGCGCGCGGATCCGTCGGCCGGATCCTGTGAACCGGCGCACGAACAGGCCAGAAACATGCAGACGATCACAGGACAAAATCTAACCATCATTTCCAATCCCCAAATTAACAACCATCACGCCCCCCTCGCACAATCCAAAATCATACCAGATCAGACGTACGCATACCTTGAAAACCTGGCCCGTCCGCTTCGAACCGTGACATAATTAATGCGCGTCTTCCAGACTCGTTGGGCAGGTGAAACAATGAATGCCAGAACATGCCGGGTTGCGAAAATTTCGGTTGTGACGGCCGCGGTCTTGCTGTGCGTGACGGCAGCGGGCTGCAAAAAGTCCAGCCACATCAAGATGACCGTCGACAAGGCCGAAGTTGTCGAAACCAGCCCTACCGGACTGCCGGTCGCTCCACCACCACCTGTCGTGATAACGCCCTACTCACCGGACGACAAACTGGCGGAGCACTTCGGGCTGTCAGTTTCCGAAATAAAACGCCTGAAGGAAAAACACGCCAACTTCCCCACAATCGAAATATCGGACGGTGCGTCAGATTCGCAGGGCATTCTGAACAACGTGCCGACGCCCGACATGATGAAAAGGACGTCGGTGCCCGGCTTCACGTTGATATCAGCTCCGGAAATCACCGAAGGCGACTTCGTCAAGCCGGAACAGATTCTTGAAGCCGCCACGGCTGCACGCAGAAAGGCATTCCTGCTGAAAGTGCCGGTCTTCACGAAACCGGTCGTCATATTGAATCTTCACCTTGAAAACCCGAAAGGACAGATGTCCGTCCTGGTCGGCCTGCCGGTTCCCGGGGACATACCTGTTCCGAAGGGTCTCCGCGCCGTGAAGGTCAATCCAGGCCCCGGCCTCAGCCCCGGTAGAATCGACGTCCAGCCGCTGACGATGGCCCCGGATATACGCGCATTTCTTGAAAAGGAAACGTCGGTGCTGGCGGGCACCGGCACCTGCCGTTCGGCGGTGCTGGTCATTCCTGACAAGGTGCCGGACGGCAAGGAAGTTACTGTCGGGAAAGCGTCCCTTTTCTGCCTTTAAGGGGCTCGAATGAACATCTTTCGCAAACCTATTTTCGCGGCGATCCCTTTCATTCTGGTCCTGGCCGCCTGCCCGGGCGACGACGGCGAAGGTGACGAAGGCCCCTGCCTGCCTCTGACCTGCGAGGACCGCGGCAGGGAATGCGGTGTCATGTCCGACGGATGCGGGACCTTGATTTCCTGCGGCGATTGCCCTGTCGGATTCAGATGCAACATGGGTGCATGTCACGAGGTATGCGTGCCGGACTGCGCCGGAAAATGCGGCGGTGACGACGGTTGTGACGGCGCGTGCCCGGACCGGTGTTCGCTGACAGGGCAGACCTGTAACGACAGCACTCGCGAATGCGAGGGCGAATGCGTCCCGCGAACCTGCCTTTCGCTGGGATATGAATGCGGCAACGGTCATGACGACTGGTGCGGCGGCACAATCGACTGCGGGGCCTGCCTTGAGGGCGCCGAATGCAAATCGGGTAAGTGCGGCGCCGTCGCGGCTGTGGGCCTTGGGGACGACTGCGAATTTGACCATTCCGTCTGCCGTCTTGCTGGGCCCGCCGGGCTGCAGACACCGCCGCGGACCTTGTGGACCGGGTCCTGCCCGAGGCCCGCTACCGGCAGTGGGTACTCACGCTGCCCTGGGAGATGCGGTATCACCTGGCCACAG
>JAGOFO010000113.1 GCA_017997155.1 Myxococcota bacterium | reverse complement strand
ACCGGCGCCACGACCCCAAAATGACGCATTGCAAGATTCCCGCATGTGCCCGAATCAATGGTATACCATGTCAACAAGTATTGACTTGTAGACGACCGTTGGGAAACCGACTCCTCGACAAACGCCGAAGTGCGGGCTACGATATGCGTCAAATTGACGAACTTGGGGGCCTGATGGCTGACATACTTATCATAAAGTGTTGGAATCCTTCAAGGAATGAAGAGTCGAAGGTTGCCCCTCTCGGCGCGATGTACCTTGCAGCAGCACTGCGCGAGGCAGGGCACGAACCGAAAATCCTGCATATCGGCAGCGACCACGCCTCGATCGATCTGATGAAGAACACTATCGCCGAGCGTAAACCTGACGTCATCGGCATCAGCGCCGTGGTCAACGAATACAGAACGTTCAAGGAACTGGCTGCATTCCTTCACGATATAACGCCCGACGTCCCGGTCATGGTGGGCGGACCGCTCGCATGGTCCGACCCGATCACGACACTTCGCGTTGATGGTGTCAAAGTCATCGCGCTGGGTGAGGCCGAGCGCACCATTGTCGAACTGGTTGACGCGCTGTTGACCGGCACCGATCCTCTCAAGGTGGCAGGAACCGCCGTTCTTCGCGACGGCGAACTCGTCAAGGCACCTCCCAGAGACCTTATGACTTCCGCCGAACTCGATGCCCTGCCTTTCCCGGCATGGGATCTGATCGACCTGGCCGACCACTGGAAATACCGCAGCATGGCGTCGGTAGGAATCAGACGATACATGCAGGTCATGACCTCCCGCGGGTGCCCTTACGCCTGCATCTACTGCCACGGAATGATGGGCCGGCAGTACAGGTATCGGTCGCCGGAGTCCGTCATCGAAGAAATCAGGGTGCTGCGGGAACGGTACGACATTCACGAATTCGAGCTTGTTGACGACTGCTTCAATCTGAATCGGCCCCGCATGCATGCCATCCTTCAGGGACTGATCGACTTCAACGATCCCAAGCTCAGGCTGCAGTTCCCGAACGGACTCAGGTCCGACCTGCTCGAGGAACAGGACATCGCGATGCTGCGCAGGGCCGGGACCAGTTTCATCTCGTTCGCGATTGAAACGGCCTCGACAAGACTTCAGAAGATGATCCACAAGAACCTGGACATCGAAAAGGCTCTTCGCGCGATTACGATCGCGAACAGGGCCGGTATTTTCTGCAACGGATTCTTCATGCTCGGCTTTCCGACCGAAACAAAGGAAGAGATGGAAAGCACGATCAGGCTGGCATGTTCGACCGACCTTCATGAGGCGCTCTTCTTCCGTGTCAGCCCGTTCAAGGGAACGGCGCTCTACGATCTGGCGATGAACTGCTCCGATACGAAACTATCCGGAATCAACCTTGACGACCTTCAGTACTTCGATGTCGAGCACAACCTGTCGGAGATTGAGGACAAAGAATTCGGAAAGGAGTTCACCAGTGCTTACCGACGTTTCTACCTGAACCCGAAAAGGATGCTGCGGATACTGCAGCGACACCCGCGCCGCTCACAACTGCTGATGTACGTGCCACAGATTCTCAACAAGCTCGCGTACGGACTGGTCATGCGTGCGAAGCGACGCAGGCTCCGCTCGTGCATCCACACGAAATCCGACATAACCTAGCTGGAAAATCCGAAAGCCGCTGATGAAGTTGATTGTGGGCGATACTGGGTTTGAACCAGTGACTTCCACCGTGTGAAGGTGGCACTCTCCCGCTGAGTTAATCGCCCGGCAAAAGCGGAAAAATGATAATTCGAAGACCCGGCACTGTCAAGGGTTGCGCCCCCCTGTCCCGCACCCATCCAAAATCAGACATCACGAAGCGAATTTTAATGTGTATAATCGCCTGCCTGAACATCTCTAACGGCAACGACCGAGGCTTATCAAATGGGAATTGAGACCGGCGCGCCAAGAATCATCAAACGATATCCGAACCGCAAACTCTACGACACGACCGAGAGCAGATATATCACGCTCAATGAAATTGCCACACTGATCCGCGAGGGCGTGGAGTTGCAGGTGTTCGACAGCCGGTCGGGGGATGACATCACGTCCGTGACGCTGGCGCAGGTGCTTGTCGGCGAGGAAAAGCGACGCAACCGCACGATCCCCATACAGAAGATGGCCGCGTTGATTCACTCCAGCGGCGAGTTTCTTCAGAAGAAGATTCCCGTCGTCGGAACGATCCGCGAGGGTGCGGGCCGGAGGGTTCAGGAGATACTGAACAACAGCACGGCCGAAGAGATCCGGGAAGTCCTGACGAACACGCAGCACGCCTACGAAGAGGTCCAGAGGCGGGCCGATGAACGTATTCAATTCGTTGTCAGCACTCTCAAGAGCATCGCGCCGATGTCCAGGGATATTCAGGAACTGTCCAGACAGGTGCGCGATCTGACCGCAAGGGTGACGGAACTGGAACGAAGATCGGGCGGTGAACGATAGTACGAGGCGGTCGTTAACCTGACTGCCGGTCGTTCACCCGTGGCCTGGACGGAGGTTGTTTCAAATGGTTCAGGGACAGGTAGTTGATTCACGATTCGAATGCCGCCACACAACGATCCGGCCGGAGCCGGGCGAATCGTGGATAGCCGCTGACGGCAAGACCGAAGTCGTGCTCAGGGTACTTCCCGAAGCGGCGCCGGACGACACTACCAGGGCCGCTTTCATGAAACAGGTCCAGGCGGCTGTCAGAATGAAGCTTCCTGTCGTCGAAAAGACGGTTCACGGCGGATTCACCCAGGATGGCAGACCTTTCGTCGTCGTCGAACGCGTTCAAGGCCGCCCGCTCGCCGAGGAACTGACCTCAGGCCAGCCGTTCGATGTTCTGCGCGCGCTGGAAATCGCCGCGTTGATCGCTGATGCGCTTGCCGAGGCTGCCCGCAGGGGAACGTGTCATGGCCACATCTCGCCGGCCGTGGTCACGCTGCTGTCCGGTTCCAGAAAAGGTCGCAGAAAGAATTCGGCCAGCGGACTGAAGGTGATCGGATTCGCACCCTGGGAGATGACGCCTTCCAATCCGACCTCGAACCACGAGTGGACACCGCCGGAGATCCTTGAAGGCAGGCCGGCGGACATCAGATCGGACTGCTGGTCTCTGGGTGTAATCCTTTACAGGATGCTGACCGGAACCGCTCCGGGGGCAACGAATGGACAGCGCCCCGTTCCTCCGTCGCAAATCATGCCGAATCAGGACATCACGCCCGCGGTCGATGTCGTGACGATGCGCCTGCTTGAGACCGATCCCGCCATGCGACTCGCGTCGCCCGAGCAGCTCGCCGTGCACCTTCGCCAGATCCTGGAGGGCGGCACCACGGCGTCCGATGATTCCGGTGATACGGTTGTCACGACACCGCCGCCAGCCACACCCGAGGAATCGGACCTCGATGAAGGGATATCTTTCGCGTCCGGTCGCAGGGTGCGCACGGTCAAAATGGCGACGAGCGACCTTCTCAGTTTCCCGGCACCGGGGGAAGCTCCGGTTTCATCACCAGCGCCGCTTGAAGACCAGGCGCTCAAGCCAATGGAGCCTGCCTCTATTCCGGCACCAGCGCCGGTGACCGTTCCCGTCAGGCCGGCCAGGCAGTCCGCCGATTCCGGTGCAACCCAGGACACGTCCGGCGCCGCCAGGCGTGGCGGCCCTTCCACAACCATCGTCGCAATCGTGCTTGGCGGAGTCTTCCTGCTGGCGGCGATCGCTATAACCGGATGGTTTATCCTGCGTTACCAGGAACGGCAACTCCAGCATTCGCAGGTCGTGGCCCCCGCCGCCCAGGTCATGCCGGAGCAGAAGCCAGTACCAGCGCCGGTGCCAGCGCCAGTGCCAGCTCCCGCTCCGGAACCGGCGCCCGCAGCCCAGGCCGCACCGGCCCCGGTTCCCGAACCCGTACCGGCCCCGGTTCCCGAACCCGTACCGGCCCCGGTTCCCGAACCCGCACCGCCCTCAGCTCCGGCCACCGTGCAGGCGCCAGCGCCGGCGACCGCCGCGGCCAGGACCGAGGCAGCCACCCCGAAGGCGACGTCCACGTCATCAACCGTGACAAGGTCGAGCACCTCCACCACGACGTCTTCGACCTCGACCGCTCGGGCCTCTGGCGACACGACCACAAAGAAGGTTGAACCGGCCCGCAAGACAACGACGGCGAAGAAGCCGACGTGGGACGATGGCCTGGACGAAGTCGAGATAGAAAAGGCGCCCGTCGCGCCGGCGATAAAGCAGAAGGACACGACCGGTTCAAAGACGACCACGAAACCGGCCATCGACTGGGGAGTAGAGTGACATGAAGAAGACTGCATTTCTGTTCGGCGCCATCCTTGCCGTGATCGCGTTTTCCGCGGTCGCCCAGGAACCTTCCGAAGATGAAATCCAGGCGTTCAACCTGTACAAGGACGCCCAGACCATGATGGAGCAGTCCCGCTGGGATGAGGCCATTGAACTGCTGGACAAGGCACAGGCGACCTTCCCGATGCCCCAGATTCAATTTCAGAAGGCCCGTTGCCTGCAGGCTCGCGGCGACATTGCGGACTCCCTGGCTCTGCTGGAACAGATCCAGACGGACGAACCGCGGTTGATGGCCCGCGTGGAAAAGATGCGCGACGAGCTCAGGGCCGAGATGGACAAGCCGGTCGAGATCGAGGTCACTTCAAACGCCGAACAGGTAAAGATGATTGTAGACGGCAAGGACGTCTTCTTCATCCCCGGCAAGGTCGCAATCAAACAGGGCGAACATCGGATTGAATACTCGTCTCCCGGATTCCGCTCGCGAACCGAGAACCGCGCCATAGGCCCCTTCGACACCGATCTCGACGTCAGGATGGATCCCGTTGGCGGCAAGGTAGTTCTGAAGACCGACCTGGACTCCTTCTGGGGAATGGTCGTCCGCATCGACGAGATGGAACTGAACCCGTCCGGGACATCGGTCACCCCCAATCAGTCGTCACCTATCGAAATTCCGGCTGGCAGTCACACCTACACGTGTTCGAAGGCCGGCTACCCCGACTACACCGGTCAGTTCAATCTTGTGTCGACCCAGCTCCTGACGGTCGAATGCCTGATGGGCGGCGCGGCCTCGGTCAGCAAGAAGGACACGAAGTCGAACCCGATGAAATGGGTGTTCCTGGGCGTTGGCAGCGGCATGGCGGTGGCCGGCGCTGGCATGATGGGATGGTATTTCTACAACAAGTCCCATCTCCCCGCGGGGCAGGTCATCCAGCGCGACTACTACGAAGGTTGGATCGGGCTCGGTCTTGCCGGTGTCGGAATAGCGATGGCGGTGATGGGATTCTTCGTATTCCCGGACAAGCCTGCCGACGACGGTGGAAAGACGGCCTGCATCGATTACGGCTTCTCGGTGGTTCCTGTGCAGGATGGCGCGGCAGCTTCGTTCGGGATGACTTTCTGATTACTTCGCGGCAGCTTCGTCGGCGACCTTGGCGGCATCCGCTTCTGCCTTCGCGGCCTCGGCCTTCTTGGCTGCGGCGGCGATTTCATCGTAATCCCAGTTGTATCCGAGGGTCAGCATAAGGACGTTCTGGACCTGCCATCCATCCAGCAACTGAGGCTGACGGACGACCTTCAGCACATAGTCCAGCGTGGCCCAGGACATGAGCTTCAGGGACAGGTTCGCGCCGATGTCGACGTTCGTCAGATCACCGTAGCTCTCGCCGGCCGGCGGCTCCGGATACATTGGCACCATGAACTCACAGTAGGCGCCGTAGGAAATCTTTACCTTCCAGTCGTAGGTGCCCTTCAGGCTGAGGCCGCCAGCGATACCGACCTGTTCGTACGGGTTCAACTTATTCAGGACATAACGACCCGGACCTCCGACAACCGTCGGGGCGCTGTAGGCTCCCAGAGTGTACTGGTCACCGGACATCGCGACCTGACTGGCCCCGAAGCCGAATGTGATGACCATCTCGATCACGGGCTTGGCGATCGGACGGGCATAGATACCGGCTGCCTCCTTGAAGGTGATCGGCGCGAACGACTTGGTCAGAGTGAACTGATCGGATGCCGGTTTCACCACGTTGCCGTTGGCGTCCACGTAATCGTTCAGAACCTCGGTGTTGTTCTGGCCATCCAGAAGAGTGGATTCCATCGTGAAGCGGGCGAACGGGCCTATCCATTCGTATCCCTTGGGATGGTAAAAATACATCGTGTCGAAGTAGAACTGGTCGCCAGACTTGATCACCCTTTCAAGAGGTGGCCCATATGAAAAAGCCAGCAGGAGCTTCAACTGAGCGCGCCAGTCATGTCCGCTGCGCACCAACTGGAAACCGGTGTCGACGTTGGCGCCAAACGTCACGGCGTTGCCGTCGAGCTGTCCGACGAACTGATAGTTGTTCGTGAAGTTCAAAGTGGCGCCGACTTTCACGTTGGCCTTGAAATTGTCCGCGAATTCCTTGCCTACATCGACCTCCGTCGGGACGATCTCATCGATGCTCTGGGAATACGCCGTCGCGCCTGCGAACCCCGCACAGAAAAGGACAAGACAGATCATCAGAATTCTAGGATTGAGTCTCATGGTTCCCCCACCAAGATAGCCACAAGCGGCCTGATTTGCCGGATTATCGTCCACCTTAACGACCGGTTCAGTCAATTATTGAGCAAGTAAGGGAAGAGAATCACATTGAAACTCAACGGGAATCCGGGATGTAACGATGTCGGACGTCAGGAACGCCGACAGGCGCGACGGCGCGAAATCAGTAGTCCCAGCGGCAGGAGCAGGATCAGGTGGAAATGGCCAGGGGTGCCGGACGAACAGTTTCCGGAGTCCGCGCCACCGACCTCGGCAGTGTTGCCGTCCAGATCCTGAAGCGGAACCCCGGCAGTGTCGTCGCCTTCGCGTGTTCCAAAAACCGCCTCCCCTCCCTCCAGTTGAACGTAGTTCTCCCAGCCCGCGGGCACGCAGTAGGAGATCGTCTCTTCCTGGCCCGCGTCACCACACCCACAGGGAGGGCACTCACAAGGCTCGCAGTTGTCCCCGTCGCAGGCTGGACACGCGCAACCGCAGCCGCAATCCGTGTCGCCAGTGAACGATGTGCATTTGAAACCGTCGG
>JAGOFO010000009.1 GCA_017997155.1 Myxococcota bacterium | reverse complement strand
CCTTCCTTGCCGCGGCGCGACAGGAGTCCTATGCGTGGTTCCCCGAGAGCCATCTCCTTGACGATATCGCCGGTGCCGTCCGGCGAGGAGTCGTCCACGATCAGCACATCGGCGCCCGGGAGCGCCGTGAGCACCTGCGGGACGATGTTCCTGACGTTTTCCGCCTCGTTGTAGGTCGGGATCACGACCACTATGCGTTTATCGTTCATCGAAATCCTCCGGATGCCGTTTCATCAAGGCCTTTCAGCCTAACACCACCATGGTCGCAAAACCATATCCCGGCGACTGTATTCTGTCTACAATCCTGCCGATTTCTTGACAGTTCGTGCCTGCATCAATACCGTTAGACAAATCGTTCCCGCATCTATCCGATTGCGGGATGGCAGGTCTTCACCATCTGGAACCGGCGGTTGTCGAAATGAAGCGCCTCTGCGTGATCGTGGCCCTGTTTGTGGCCGGTCTGTCCGTTGTTCCCCTGACCGCCGTTGCCAGGACCGACGGTTCCACGGCGCGTTCGCTGTCGATGGGTGACGCGATGCGCGCTGTCGGGATGGGCGCGGACGGCCTTTTCTTCAACCCCGCGACCATTCCGCAGATCAACCAGTACTCCGTGAACATGGGGTACGCTTATTCGCATTGGACCCAGTGGCACCAGGCCTCGGCCTCGTTTGTCGATTCGACCACGAATAAGTGGGTCTCCGGTGGATTGTCCTACGTATTCGGGTACGCCGACGAGGGCGACGACACCATGACCCACGATATCCGCTCGGCGCTGTCGACGAAGTGGGCAAACGACATCATCTTCATCGGCGCCGGCCTGACCATGAGGGTGATGAACGTCCGGTCCGACGTAACCGATTCAAGCTGGTATGCGGACATGGATCTCGGTGTGCTGCTGGGGATCATGAACATTTTCTGGGTCGGAGTCACCGGCCAGAACCTGATCCAGAATGCCGCCCAGTCCGGAAACCTCGCGAACGTGGAGATCAAGAACTCGACCGGGTTCGGCAGGCGGACCTGGACTCTGGCCCCTAGAAAAGTGGGCGTCGGACTCGGTATTTCCTATTCGATCGTCAATTTCGGACTGGACTGCGATGTGGACTTTTCAACGTTCGGTGTCGCCACGCCCAGCCTGATGGGCGGCCTTGAGGTGATGATCCGGAACGTGGTCGCGCTGCGTGCCGGGTTCAACTGGGACCGTGTCGGTCACACCGGCAACGACGGAGTCCAGGTCGACGAGATGCGGGTATCGCTTGGAATAGGCTACGTGTCGAAGATCGTGGCTGTCGATGTCGGCTATGCTCACGACGTCTGGGACGCGGACGGATTCTATCTTCAGACGACCATTCGAGTCTTCTTGCCCTGAAAAGCCAATTACATTAAAATGTTTGTCGGCATTCCATGGATAAACCCGGGTTTCGGGGCGGTCTCGACTGTTGTGAACAACGTATCCGGAGGGATTTGATGTCCAGAAAAACAAGCGTTTTCGTCGTGCTGGCTGCCGTGGCGTCCTTCGCCATTGCCTGTGGTAACGATAACCCCCCCCCGCTGGATACCGGCAACGATACGGGTGTCGAAGACACGATAGTCCCCGAAGACGTCCAGGACACATTCGTTCCCGATACCCCCAAGGATCTTGGTGAAAAGGACGACACCGTCCGGGACGAGGGTCAGGATACGACGGTTCAGGACACGGTCCAGGACGTCAATGTCGATGTTGATGTCGAGGACGACGTTAAGACGGATGTCGTCGAGGACACCGGTATCGACACGAACGTGCCGCCGATGTGCCCCTGCGACACCACGGTCAACGAACCTGTCTGCGGCATCGACGAGGTCACCTACAACAGCGCCTCATGCGCCGCGTGCGCGCTGTGCGCCGACGCGCCGGACTGCCCCGGATGCGAAGGCGATATTGAATGCCTGATCACCGGTGAAACCAACTTCCTGCTGCGCCGCACCAGTTGCGACGAGTGTCCCTGCGACCTCGTCGACGAGTGCGATGCCCAGTCGCAGCCGATTCAGAATTGCGGCAAGGTCTGCGACATCGACGGCGTCACCGAATTCGACGATCTCTGCGCGTTGAAGGCGGCCAAGGGCTGCGTCACGATCGAGCGCACGATGTTCTCCAATTTCGGTGAATGCATCATCGTTTGCGAGCCGTGCGAGGGAATGGCCTCCGCTCCGCTGTGCGGCGCCGACGGCAACACGTACAACAACAAGTGCGAGATCAACAACTGCCCGGTCGGTGGTTCGCCTGTCACGGTCGCGTGCAACCAGGCCTGCCCCTGCCCGTAGTTTCCGGCATCCGTCCCCGTCCCGTTTTCCCTCCACCTTGAAATAATCGTCCGTCTGTGAGACCTTTGCTGCGTTCTTTCCGGGTGGACGCGATGCGTCCCGGAGAGGGAAGCGGGTGTGATTCCCGCGCGGTCCCGCCACTGTGACGGGGGAGGATTTTCCAGGGTTCTTCCGGAATGCCACTGGCACCTGCCGGGAAGGCGGAAGAACCTTCGGCCACGGCCGTTCCCCCCAAGCCAGGAGACCTGCCCGGAAACGATGGACTGTACTCCTCGGGGACAAGGGGCATGTCTACAGGTATCTTCCGTTTCATCCCGCCTTTTCCGGCGCTCGTCTGCATGTTGCTGATCACGTCCGCTTCGGCGCAGGAACAACCTGTCACGATTGATGTTCCCGGGATTGATGTTTTTGGCGATCCCGTGAGCGACGACCCTCTCGCCAGGGAGAGCCCCGGAACCACGACGGTCACGGATCAGGCCGCCCTCGAATCGCCCGCCGGCCCGTCCGCGGCGGTCAAAACCGCCCCGGCGGTGATGGTGCGCGACAACGGTGGCCCCGGCCAGGCGGTGTCGATATCCATCCGGGGGGCCGACCCCAGATCCACGCTTCTGGCACTCGACGGTATTCCCTTGAACTCGGTTTTCATGGGCGGGGCCGACCTGAACTCGCTCGGCCTGCTTCCGCTCGACGCGCTCGACGTGTCCAGGGGCGGACTGGGAGCGGTCAGGGGAAGCGACGCGGTCGGCGGTACGGTAGACGCCAGGACTCCCTCCATCCTGGACAACGGAGACAGGACCACGGCGTTGTTGTCGGGCGGATCATTCTCGACCGTTCGATTGAAGGCCTCGCACGCTCACGTGTTCGCGGACGACGCCTCCGTGACCGGCTTGATGGCCGCGGCCGGGTTCTCCCACTCCGGCGGCGGGTTCCGGTTCACCGATTCCAACGGGGCGCGCAGGGATCGCCTGCACAATGCGTCAACAGCCTTCGAGGGTATGCTGAAGGTTGAGTCGGAACCGCTTGACGGTCACAGTTTTCAGGCGCTGGTCGAGGTCTTCAGGGTGGACCGCGAGATCGCCGGCATGGAGCAGTTTCCGTCTACGACCGCACTTGGTGATGACACGAGGGTCGTCGCGGGTGTCGGCTGGCGGGGACCACGGCTGTTCGGCAGGCGCGGCGCCACTTCGGCCGATCTGTATGGCAGGTTCCTGGCTTTCGGATACCGTGACTCTGATCCGAACATGGGAGCTCCACAGGACACGATGATGATGTCCGGCGGTTTCGGCGCCCGTTTCTCCACGCTTGCCGCGCCGTGGAAACGCTTCGCGTTCCGTTTCGGGGCTGACGGCGGATACGACCGCGGCAGCGTCCGCAGGGCTGGCCAGTCCGATTACTGGCCAAGCAGGGGAACCCTGGCCGGGATCGTCGGTTTCGTCGCGGGAGAGCCGGAGGACAACTGGCAGGTCGCTTTCGATCTGAGACTCGAATACGACTCCGGGTTCGGTTTCAGGCCGGTCCCGTCCCTCGGGATCTGGTACGAACCGCATTCTCTCGTGCGGCTGACAGCGAACGTCGGGCGCTCGTTCAGACTGCCAACCTTCGAGGAACTCTATTTCGACAGCGGATTCGTCCAGGGCAACCCGGATCTGGAGCCGGAGGACTCGCTTGCCTGGGACTTCGGAATCGAGGCCGGGCGCGGATCGTGGTGGAATCTGAAGGCCTCGTATTTCGAGAACTACGGTTTCAACATGATCACGTTCGCGCCTGTCTCCGCATTCGTCATCCGCGCCTCCAACTCTGGACGCGCCGTCATCAGGGGAGTCGAGACGTCCGCTGCCGTGGAGTACAGGTGGTTCAGGGCATCCGTCGCCTATACATGGCTTGACGCCACGGTCTCGTCCACGGGTATGTGGCTTCCGGCCAGGCCGGAACACACGGTGATCGGCGAACTGGCCTTCTCGGGCGGTCCGTTCAAGCTTCTGCTGCAGCCTTCCTGGCAGTCCGGTTTCTACCTTGACGCGTTCGAGTCGGTGATGGAAGAAGACAGGTTCCGGCTGGACGTGAGGCTGCTGGTCAAACCCATTCCTTCGCTGACCCTGAGCCTGGATTTCATGAATGTCACGAACAAGACCGACGCCGTCGACTTCCTTCAGCAGCCGCTGCCCGGCTTTTCCGCTTTCGGCACGGTCAGGATAGACATATGAGGAAAAAGCGCATGATGAACAGGTTTCTGAGTCTGGCGGTCTTGTCGGCCACCGTCTGGTTAGGATGCGCCCAGGAACAGGTCGGAGGCGATGAAGGCGGACTTCGGGACCAGGCTGAAACGGACGTTCCGGGCTTGCCGGCCGATCGCGGTTTTTCCCAGCCCGAGGGGGTCGCCTTCTGGAATGATCGAGTCTTTGTTACAAACGCAAACTTTGCGTACCAGGGCGCCTATCTTGCGTACGGAGAAGGATTCCTGACAGTCGTCGACGCTTCGGAAGCGGTCGTCCTGAACATGATCGGGCTTCCCTTCGAGAATCCGCAGGAGGCCGTGGTCTCCGGCGATCGTCTGTGGGTTCTCTGTTCAGGGCTGACGTCATTTGACGGCGAAGTCCGTCCAGTGACCTCAGGCGGTTTGTGTGCTTTCGACCTGGACGGCATCGATACGGCCGTTTCGCCTTCGGTCGTGATTCCGCTGCCGAACCTCGAGGGGACTCTCGTGGGGTATCCTTCGGGGATTGTCGTGAAGGATGGACTGGCCTGGGTCGGGAGCGGCACCGTCGCGGCTCTGTTCGTTGTGGACCTGGAGTCCGGAACTGTTGTTCGCGGCGCCTCGAATCCGGTGTTCCTGGGGCCCGGGGACGTCCAGAATACGACGGTTGTCTCGCCGGGACCGGACGGCCTGTTGATGGTCGGACTTTTCAACGATGACAAGGTGCTGCTCCTGGATCCTGTCGGATGGTCCGTGGTCGATGAACCGTGGGGGCCGATCGTTGTGGGACAGACCGGCCTGCTGGACGGGCTTCTCGATATCGAGTTCGACGGCACCACGACCTATCTGCTGATGGCGCTTGCAAACCAGGTGCTTTCGTTCGACACGGCCGCCGGTCCGGCCGCCGGAGTCAGGAAGCTCGCCCGCAACATGCTGACCCCTAACCGGATGAAGGTGCTGGACGGGAATCTGTACGTGGTCAATTCGGGCAGCAACAGCCTGTCTGTGGTGGACACCGTCACGGGCGATGTCCGGACGCTGGCGCTGCCTGTCAACTGCAGCCCGTGGGACCTTGCGCTGGAACCGTCGGCTCGAGGCGTGACCGCCTGGGTTTCGTGTCTGAAGTTGAACAGGCTGGTGGCGGTCGACACCACCGACGGCTCGCTTCGGGAGGTCGAATGACGATCCGGCGCATGACGTTTCGCTCGACACTGCTGCTGTGCGCGTTTCTGGCATGCTCCTGCGGGGAACGAGTCCGACCCGCTCCCCGTGCCGAATCAACCCCCGCCAACGCCCGGATCGTGTCGTTGATACCTTCCGCCACACTGATCGTGTTCCGTCTTGGCGCCGGTGATCGCCTTGTCGGGGTAACGCGTTACTGCGAAAGACCCGAGGCTGCCAGGGCCATCCCGAGGGTTGGCGGGATACTGGATGTCTCGGTGGAGGCGGTAGCCGAGACGCGGCCGGACGTCGTCATCGGATCTCCCGCGGTTCTCAAGGGCCGTCTTGTAGAGATTCTTCATCCGGCGGGAGTATCTTTTCTGCCCATCGAGTTCGAGGACTTCGACGACGTCAGGCGATCGATCCTGGCGATCGGCCAGGCGACGGGAACCGATGCCGAGGCCGCCCGGCTCGTGGACGACTTCGATCGAGGGCTCGACTCGCTCGCGACCGGCATGCCACGTCGTCGCACGTTGTTCGTGGTAGGGACAAGACCCCTGGTCGTCGCCGGTCCATCGTCCTTCCAGGGTCAGTTGATGTCCGCGATGGGACTTGAAAACGTGGTTGATTCAGCTACCGTCACGTTTCCGACGTGGTCGATTGAGCAGGTTCTGAAGGCCCGCCCCGAGTTGATCATAGACGGGATCGCGGGCGGGGAACCTTCGGCCGGGATCCTGACCGACTCCGGAATCGATGCTCCGGTGGTTCACATCCCGGACGAGGCGATCCTGTTGCCCGGCCCTGACGCCGTGGCTGCCGCCGCCGCTCTGGCCGCAGAGATCCGGATCGTCCTGGATCGTGGAGGGAAACGTTGAAGATCCGAGCCGACAGAACCCTCGTCCTGGTCTTGATGGCAATCGGCGCCCTTGGCGCCATGGTTCTGTCCGTCGCGTTCGGGGCGACCACGATAGATCTGCTCGGGGCCGTCACCGGAGATTCTCCGCTCGATCGGGCCATCCTTCTTCGTGAACGGCTTCCAAGAACGATCATCGGCGCCTCGGTGGGAGCGTCCCTCGCCGCCGCTGGCATGGCATTTCAGGCGGTGCTCAGAAATCCCCTGGCCGACCCGTACGTAATCGGTGTGGCGGGTGGATCGGCGGTCGGCGGCACGCTGGCCATGATCCTGCCGGTTTCGGTCATTCTTGGACAGGCCGGTGTCCCTCTGTTCGCCTTTGTGTTCGGGCTCCTGTCAATTGCCGCGACCTCGTGGCTTTCCCGCGACTCGCGGGGGCGCATCAATGTCTGGGAGGTTCTGCTGGTCGGCGTCATCTTTAACACCTTCGCATCAGCGGTCATCATGTTCATCAAGTCGGTCGTCAAGGCGCAGAAGGCGCAGGAGATGCTGATGTGGCTGATGGGCACGCTGTCGTCCGACGTGAGGGGACCATGGGCGATTGGCATGACCGTTGCCATGACGGTAGCTGGTGGAGTCACTCTGTTCATGATCTCCCCGGCCCTGAACGCGCTCACGGTCGGCGATGAGGACGCCGCTTCCGTGGGAGTGGATACCCACAGGGTGACCAGGGTGGCGCTCGCCGCCGGTTCGCTGCTGGTCGCCTCGGCCGTCTCGGTGTCCGGGATGATCGGTTTCGTTGGTTTGATCGTCCCGCACGGGGTGAGGGTGCTGGTCGGATCCGATCACCGGTGGGCACTTCCGGCCAGCATGTTTACCGGCGCGGCATTCCTGGTGCTGGCTGACGTGGCGACCAGGCTGCTGTTCCCTGTCTTCGAGACCGAGGCGCCGGTCGGCGTGCTCACGGCCCTGGTTGGAGGCCCGGTTTTCGTGTGGCTGCTGCGGAGGGGCAATAGATGAGTGATTGCCCGCTGCGGTTTGATTCGGTCACGTTCTCCTGGCCGGGCTCGTCGCTTCCTGCCGCCGACACAATCCAGGCCGAGTTTCATCCGGGTGAATTGATAGGCGTCATCGGCCCGAACGGCGCGGGCAAGTCGACGATACTGCGTCTGGCTGCCGGTCTTATCAGGCCGGATTCCGGGCAGGTCAGGGTGTTCGCGCGTGATCCGGCCGCCATTCCCCGCCGCGAGGCCGCGCGACTGGCCGCTTTTCTGTCTGCTTCTCTACACGCGGGATTCCCTCTGACCGTTCGCGAACTGGTCGCGCTGGGAAGGACCTGCCATCTGTCGGGTGTATTCGAAACCGCCCGTGATCGCGAGGCTGTTCGCGACGCGATGGAATTCGCCGATGTCGCCGCGTTCGCGGGCAGGCAATACACGGAGCTTTCCGCCGGTGAGCAGCGGCGCGTTCTGATTGCGCGCGCGGTGGCCCAGGGTTCAAGACTTCTCCTGCTTGACGAACCGACCGCCAACCTCGACGTGTCCCACTCACTTCGGATCCTCGGTGGTCTGTCGGCCAGGGCGCGCGAAACAGGACTCTGCGTCGTCTCGGCCATTCACGACCTGAACGTGGCCTTGCTGGTCTGCGACCGCCTGATGCTGGTCAGCGACGGTCGCGTCGAGGCATTCGGCAGCCCTGACCAGGTCATGCTTTATCCAGTCCTCAGGAAGGTTTTCGGTTGCGATTTTTATATCGGAATCAAGGAGACCGACGGTAGATTGTTCGTGGTGCCGGCGGTTCCGGCAGGATCAACGGAAGCCCGCTGACCGCAGAGCCGGAATCACTTGCATTTCGACGCAACGTCGTGGGCGAGCTTGGAGACCCAGGCCGTGTCCCTGGTGGCATCCATCCACATGGAGACGAAATCCTCGGGCGTCTCGAAGCCGTACTTCTTGTAGATGTCCAGGATCTTGCTCATTTCGTTGTTCTTCTGGGCGCAGTAGACCTCTTCGTAAGCCTTGGCCAGCTTTTCACGATCCACTGATGAATCATCGCCACCAACCGCCTCGTCGTCCGGATCCTCGGCGGCCTCGTCCTGCTTTTCCTCGGCGGCGGGTTCGGTCTTCGCCGCTTCCGGGTTCGCGGCCTCGGCTGGCGCCTCTGCCTTCTGTTCGGCGGCGGGGGCTGCCGCGGGGGCGGCCGCGGGTTCATTCTTGGCCGGTTCCTGTGTTGCAGCGCCACCTGCGGTGGAAGTCCCATCCCCGGCGGGGGTCGGGGTGCAGCCTGACATGACGGCCAGCGCTGTCACAACGATCAGCGTGGAAAGAACTCGATTCATGATCACCTCCAGGGATTCGGAAACGAAATGGCGGCCCAAAACCGGCGGGAACCAGCCATCAGGCGGGTAGTATACCCGCACTTTTCTTCACAGGGAAAGGGGCGGACGGCGAATGTGTGCTCCCTCTGCCCGGGTGGTGAGCCTCTTTCGATGACGCCTCGGCGTGTCGGGCGGAAAAAGGCTGGGCTGGCCGGGGGTTAGTATTGGCAGATGAGAAACCTGGAAGTGTTGTGGCACGGTTCGTGCTGCACAAGGATCCCGGTGGATTTTTTCCTCCGTGATCCGAGTGTGTCCGTTGCTGGTTAACCAGCCGGAAGGATTGGCTTTTTGTCAGGTCGTCCTGATCTTGGTCGCGGCGGGTGTGCAATGTTTGCGTGGCAGGTGTCATCACCGGTCAAGGAGGCGCTATGAAGCTCCATCCCATCAGTCTTGCGGTTCTGGCCGTTTTTGTGGCCGGGGCCATCGCCGGTTGTTCGGAAAACGGCGTTGACAACGCCGCCGTCGTCGGCGCGATGACAGCGACGACTGCAACCGATGCCGGCGTGTCCGAACTGGGCGCGCCCGAGACGAAGGGTCCCGAAACCGTTCGTCCGGAAGAGCAGGCGTCTCTCGAGGATCGCCAGCTCGTGCCGCGTGAAGCCAGGACCTGCGAGCCTGCGGTCAATCACGTCGTTATCAACGAACTGTTGATCGACCCGGTCGCGGTCGGCGATGCCGCTGGCGAATGGATTGAGCTGTACAACCCGACCACCGCGCCGGTCGATCTGGCAGGCTGGTTCATCGCCGAAGACGGCCCCGGCGTCCACCAGATTGTTGGTCAGCTGGTGATTCCCTCCGGTGGTTACCTGGTGCTGTGCCGCAACGCCAATCAGTCCACCAACGGTGGCGTCACCTGCGCATACCAGCTTACGAACTTCGCCTTGATCAACGGCGGAGACTCGGTGCTGCTGCTTGACCCGGATGGTGTCGAGGTCGACAGGGTCGTGTACGGTCCCATGCAGGGATACACGACATCGGCGCCGGCCGGCGCCGCGATCGGCCTCAGGCACTACTCGCTTGAAAACGAAGCGCTGTTCTTCCCCGAGTTCCCGGCCGATCCCGCCGAGTGGGGCGACCTGGACTTCGTGGTTGCCTCCACGGTGTTCGGTTCCGGTGACAAGGGAACCCCGGGCGCCCAGAACGACGGCTACCGCGAACAGAATCATCCGACGTGCCAGGACGGAAATGTCTGCACCTACGATGCCTGCTCGGTTGGCGTCTGCGAGAATCCCCGCGTGCCCGGTTGCTGTCTGGTTAACGCCGACTGCAACGACTCCGAGGTATGCACCCAGGACTTCTGCAACGTGAACACGCTCACGTGTACCAACACCGAGATTGACGGCTGCTGCCACGACGTTTCCGACTGTATCGACGAGAATCCGTGCAACGCCGACTACTGCACCAACAACCGCTGTGTGTATTCCGCGTACAACATCAACCCGGGTTGCTGCTACGCGCCTGCCTCCGTCAATCCGGTCACCGGACTTCCGTGGGCCAGTGAAATCGAGCGCGCCGCGTTCGCCAATGCCCAGTGCGACGACAAGAAGTACTGCACCCCGGACTTCTGTGACCTTTCATCCAATCTGTGTTCGGCCGGCGAGCCGGTTGAAAACTGCTGCAACCTGAACGCCGAATGTGACGACGGCGACTACTGCACATACGATTCCTGCTGGGGTCATCAGTGTCTCCACGAAAAGATGCGGGCTGACTGCTGCACCGAGGACATTCAGTGTGACGACGGCGACGTCTGCACAATCGACAGGTGCGCCCTTAACAGCTGCCGTCACTCATGGAACACCTCCGACTGCTGCGAGGACCATCCGGACTGCCCCGACGAGGGCAATCCGTGTACGCTCGAACGCTGCGTGTTTGAACCGATTTCAGGGCGCCGCGTGTGCACGCACCCGGTCAACCCGAACTGCAAGGTCGACCTGCCCTACATCCAGCCGTTCGACGGAACCGAATCCTTCCAGGAAATCGGCTGGACTTTCCAGGATTTCCAGACGAACGCGGTATCCCACTGGAAGCTCAACGGCGAAACGGATGAACTTGGTCCCGACACCCACCTGGCCTTCACCTGGGATCCGCTGCCCACGATAGTGGTCAAGAGCGTGGCCATCACCCCGCAGCTCGACGGCATGACCGCCGCCCGGGACACCTTTAACGAGACACTGAAGAAAACCACCGTTCAGTGGAGGATGTCATACAAGCACGCGGCTCCCGGCCAGTACGTCAGGCTGAAGGTCGTGGCCAGCGCGAACAACTCGTTCAACCCTGGATATCTCGTGTGGGAGACCACCACCAATGCGGACATCGAATACTCCCTGATGTCGGCCGAGATCCCGGAAGCGATCAAGTTCTCGCCCACCCTGAAGGTCGGTTTCATGATCGACACCGCCCCGGGAACGACCTACATGATCGATTCCTGGCAGATCGACGACGTGAAGGTCGCGGCCGGCGTGAGCAACCAGTTCCTCAAGGCCAAGGCCTACAGATGTCCCCAGGATGGCACCCCCTGCAACACTCAGTCCGGCACGCTGATAGCCGAGTCCGCCGCTCCCGGCGAGATGCCCGCGCTCACCGTCGGATCCTGTGACTGGACCAGGCTGTTCATGTGTTACTACGACCGTGACGCCAGCCACCAGACCTGGGGTTTCTACGGGAGCCCGCTTTCCAGACTGGACAATGAGCCGCTCGATCGGCCGGTGTTCACATTCGGTGCTCCCGATATCGGCCAGTCCGGATTCTGCGACACGCTGCCCGGCATGGTTCAGCTGGTCTGCGGAGTGCCGATCACGGTCAACGGTTACTACTACTGCGGTATCGACATTAAGCCGTCCTGCAACGAGGAAACCGCCGGTTCCTACCGGATGGGCCTTGTGTCCCAGGATGAATACAGTTCGGAACCTACAGTCCCGCTGCACTCGCCGTTCGAGTCGTTGACGAAATTCGACCTGACGGTTCTGCTCGAGGACGGCTACATCGTGTGGTCGCCGAACGGCATGGAGGACCCCAGCGCCGTCATGATCAAGCAGGCGATCAAGGACGCCGGTCGTAAGGCGCAGATCATCACCAACCTTTCGATGGTTCCCGATCTGACCAGATATGACGGCGTTTTCGCGGTTCTCGGCGTGAAGGGCCGCTACGCCAGGGTGACGCCGATGGACGCCGCCCGCCTGCGGCTTTACCTGGACGTCGGTGGCCGCGTCTACCTCGAAGGCGGCGAATTCTTCTACACGCCGGTCGGTTCGCAGCCGGAAACGGTACTGCATCCGTACTTCAAGACCGAGGCCACCTCGGACGGCGGAACCGTTCGCGTGGCGGGTCCGGTCTCCGGCAAGAACTTCCTCTACGGTGCTGAGTTCGCCGTGGCCCAGGACGCCGGTGTCAACGCATGGATTGACAAGCTGCGCCATGTCTCCGAGGGCGGTGGCCGCGAAATCATCCGCAATTCGAATCCGAACGACCCGTTTGCCCTGGCCGTGTCCTACGAAGGCGCGATCGAGGGTGGAGTCTACAGAACCATCGGCGCGTCGCTGCCTTTCGGCGCCTACGTCTACAGCGGTTCCATGACCACCAACCAGCTCATGTTGATGTATCTGAACTTCCTCGAGAACGGCTATCCTCCCTGTACCAGCGTCGAAAACTGTCAGGACTTCGAGGTATGCACGACCGACTACTGTAACGCGAGCCAGTGCGCCAACCTCCCGGTCCAGGACTGCATCCCGTGCGAGAACGACAAGTACCGGCCCGACGGGACCCTGTCCTGCGGCATCAACCAGGCCTGCGACAAGTCGGTCGGTTACTGCGTCGACATCCCCGGATTCAGGTTTGATGCCGACTGTCAGACCGACTTCGGCGCGGCTCCGGTCATGGCGTCATGCGCGGTCAACGTGGCGGCCAACGGCGCGATTGCCAACTCCAACTTCAAGATCGGCGTCGCCCACGAGTACCGTGGCGACGTGAAGCTGACCGTCACCAGCCCGTCGGGCACCTCGGCGATCGTGCGTAACAGCAGCTTCACCGACGCGAAGCCCAATATCTATGAAACCTACGACATCGGCGTTCCCTCGGCCACTCCGCTGACCGCTTTCGACGGCGAGGGCTCGGTCGGTACGTGGACTGTTGTGGCCGAAGACACGGATCCTTCCCTTTCGAACGGCAAGTTCGAGGAATGGCATCTGTTCGCCGATCTGGCCGACGTGTCCTGCAACGACGTCGCGGACTGCCCCGCTTCCCTGTGTCAGATCGCGGCCTGCGAGGGTGGCGTCTGCGTGTTCACTCCCAGGGGTTGCGACGACGGACTGACCTGCACGGTCGATTCCTGCGATCCGGCCACCGGCCAGTGTGTCAATGAGGTCATCGAGGCCTGTGGCGGACCGTGCTCCACGCACGACGATTGTTTCCGCAACGAGGTCTGTCTCGTTGCTGAGACCGAAGATCGCGTTTGCGATCCGATCAACGATATCGACCCGCTCTCTGGCGATTCGCTGTGCGTCTGCCGCACGATCGAGGGCCAGCCTTACGAGTACGACTGGATCAACGACCTGCCCAGCGACATCCCCGATAATGATCCGGCCGGTCTCACCAAGGTCCTGCACGTCAACGCGACGGGCTATGTATCCAAGGTGAAGGTCAAGATTCGCACGATCCATGAAGCCGCGGGCGACCTGCGCGCGGAACTGTGCCACGAGGACGTCTGCGTCAGATTGCGCGACTCCAAGGGCGGCATTAACCCCGGCTTCCACGACGTGTACGACTGGGATCCCGTTGTTGGCCCCGGCCAGATGCTCGATTACCGTCGTCTCCCGGTCGCCGGCGACTGGACCTTGAAGGTATGGGACAACGTTACCGGCATGACCGGTCAGCTCGTTTACTTCACAATCTATGTCGTAAGCGCCGGCTGCTTCCGTAACTCGGAGTGCGACGACAACAACCTTTGCACGCTTGATTCATGCACGAACGTGTCGACCGGCGGAGTCTGCGTGCATTCGATGAAGCAGTGCAAGCCCAGCAACGATCCCTGCACGGCGAACGTTTGCCAGGCGGATACCGGCGAATGCGCGGTTGTCAATTCGGCCGAAGGCTCGCCATGCGACGATGGCCTGTTCTGCACCGGTGACGACTTCTGCTCGGCCGGCGCATGCCAGGGCGGCGACCCGGTGGACTGCAGTTACATGAACGGCACCTGCATGGTCGGCACCTGCTCCGAGGATCTGGATCAGTGCATCTCGATTCAGGCGGAAGACGGCACGACCTGCGACGACGGCGAGACCTGCAACAAGGACGACTTCTGCAGTGCGGGTATCTGCATGCCAGGCCCGACTCTTGCCTGCGACTGTCGAGACGGCCTTGATACCACGTGTCTCGACGACGGCAATCTCTGCAACGGTTCCGTCTGGGTCTGCAACGACGACAAGATGTGCGAACTGGCCGATGGACCGGTCCTGTGCGACGATCCCGGCATCGAATGCAGACGTAATGTCTGCGATCCGTTCGACGGCAGCTGCAAGATGCAGAATGCGTTGAACTACACCCCGTGCGAGGACGGTCAGTTCTGCACGATTCAGGACTACTGCCAGGTCGGCGACGGCGATCTCAGCTACTGTCTGGGCGGTGCGGCGCGAGACTGCGCCGTGACGGATTTCGACTGTTCGGATGGTTACTGTGCGTCTTGCGTCGAGGGTTACTGCGACGAACAGGCCGACACATGCGCCGAATGGAACGTCGATAACGGCACCCCCTGCGAGTTCGATGGACTCGGCTGTTCAGATGACGTGTGCACCGACGGTATGTGCGGCTTCGGCACGATGGTCGACTGCACCGACACCGGCGACGACTGCAACGAAGGCATCTGCCAGAACGTCGGCTGGGGCGGCCACCTCTGCGTCAGGGGCGCGTTCCCGGACGGCACGCACTGCAGCGACGAGCCGAATCCCTGCACCGAGGACCTCTGCATCCAGGGTTACTGCGAGCACGAACGCATGCAGAACTGCAACGGTCCGTGCGGTGGTGAGCATCCCTTCGACGCCGGCGACGACGACTGCGGCTTCGAGGACTCCTGCGTGGGCGGCATCGATGGCTACCCGCGCGGCGGCTGCAACCCGACCTGCCCGGATGGCATGTGCTACAAGGCGGCGAGTGGAACCGTCGATCTGCCGATCAACGAGCGCGTTGGCGTAAACGGCTGCACCAGCATCACGCTGCCCGTCAGCACCGGCTTCGCCTACGTCAAGGACATCGAAGTCAAGGTCAGGCTCAGTCACGAGGCGGTCGGAGACCTTCAGATGGACCTGATCGATCCGCAGGGCGCGCGTCACCGCCTGTGGCACAACCTCGGCGGCGACAACGACGGCTTCGCCAACACCTTCGATCTTTCGTTCCCGATCACCTACCCGGGGATCTCGACGTCGGGTCAGCCGATGTGCGCGCTCAACGGGGAACAGATCGACGGCGTCTGGACGCTCCAGGTTTGCGACGTCCTTTCCGGCAACTCCGGTACGATTCATGACTGGTCTATGTACATGAAGGGCTCGGATGACCCGACGCTGAATCTCGGCAGCCGCTGCGAGACCCCGATCGACTTGGGCAACCAGGACGTCAACCCGGCTGTGTTCGTCGACGGCACGCTCCAGTGCGCGATCAACTCCGTCAACGACTCCGGCTGCGGCGGCCTCGATGGTCCCGACCGCATCTACAAGTTCAATCTTCAGACGCCCAAGCGCGTCACCATCAAGCTGTTGCCGGTTCCTGGCAACCGTCTCGTGCTGTTCCTGAAGGATTCGGCGGGCGCGACCTGCGCGGCCGGTTCCCTCAGATGTGCCGAGACGACCGAGACCCAGCCGGCAGTCGTCGATCTTCAGCTCCAGCCGGGCGACTACTACGTCGGCGTGGACACCAACAGCGGCATGTTCGCTTACACGCCTTTCAGGTTCGAGCTTCGTGTTCAGACCTTGCTCGAGAACGGCGCGGACTGCGACGACATGATCCTTGGCGAGCAGGACCTCGACTGCGTCAGCCAGCACTGCCAGAACGGTTTCTGCTGCGATGGCGGCGACTGCTGTCCGACCGAACCGTGGGTAGTGCCCGAGGACGGCCAGGACCCGAATCTGCTGTGGATCGATCCGGCCTGGATGGAAGCGGACCAGATTTGCAACCGTGTCGGCGCGGGCGTCTACAGCGAGGAGCCGCTCTGTAATGACCCGGACGTGACCGACCCGCTCGCTCCGATCAACTTCTGTCAGGGCAAGCGCTGGGACGCCAGGTGCGTCGACAACCAGTGTGTCAAGACCGAGGTTCCGGACGACACGGCTTGCGGCGACACGGTCGAATCGGACAGGTGCGGTTTCTACTACTCCATGTTCTGCGGCGACGCGGGCCCGCTGCCCCCGGCCGTCCAGATCAAGCCGGACTGCCTCAGCTACTGCACCTCCAACACCGACTGTGACGCGAACGCGCACTGCGACCCGGTGGTTGCCACCGACCCGGATCCCGATCCGTCGCTGCGCGCCATGTTCTGTACGGCCGACCTGCCGAACGGCGCAGCGTCCAACGAGGATTCGGACTGCATCTCGGGGCACAGCCAGAACGGATACTGTTGCGGCGAAGGCGACTGCTGCCCGTCCAGCGACGAACAGGGCGCCGCGACCTGTCCGGGCTTCTACACGACCCCGGCATCCTGCGACACCGTCTCCGACCCGATCACCGGCGACCTGGTGTGCGAAGGACACAGAAAGGATCCGATCTGCGTCGACAACAAGTGCGGCGATCAGCTCGTTCGTGACGACTGCCGTTGCGGCGGCGCTCTCGCGGACAACTGTGGCGCGTTCCTGCCGGCATTCTGCCCGGTTTCCCCGACGTCCACCTGCCCGGGCGCGACGTGGCTTGAGCCGTGGGATGGCGGTGGCACCGAGTGTCTCACTTCGTGTCTGACTGCCGGCGTACCGGATGACAGCAAGTGCGACGACGATGCAAGATGCGACTGGGATGACAACAACCCGACCAATGCAATCTGCATCCCGCTCGTGCCCAACGGCGGTCCGTGCGAGGAAGACATCGACTGCCTGAACCAGCAGTGGCTGCCGGGCGGTATCGGACACTGCCAGAACGATTTCTGCTGCGACTTCGGCGATTGCTGCAACCGCAACACCGACTGCCCGGTCGTTGAACCGCGCGGTGGTTACTGGGCACCGCCTTCCTGCAGCGATTACTCGACCTGTCAGGGTACCGAGACCCTGGCGACCTGCATTGACTCACAGTGCGGCTCCGAGTACGCACCGGAAGACTCGGCCTGTGTCTACGACCTTGGCCAGATTTCCGATGACTGCGGTTACTACCTGCCTGTGTACTGCAACGGCGATGTGGAACAGATCGACCCGCCGTGCCCGACGTCCTGCTACGACGCCGGCACCACGGTCGAAATGGACGAGGTCTGCGACGCGAACGCCCACTGCGACCCGCTGCCGCCGACCTACTCGACCGCCGAGTGCGTGGCCGACCTGCCGAACGAGCAGCCGTGCAACGAGGATTCCGACTGTATCTCACAGTTCTGCCAGTCTGGTTACTGCTGTGACGTCGGTGGCTGCTGCGCGGGCTGCAAGATCACGAACGCGACCCCGTCGTTCGGCAACGCCGGATACGAAGGCCCCGTTTCGACCGAAAGCGGATTCATCCAGTTCGCGCCGAGCGTGCCGCTCGGAAAACGTCCCGCAATCGGCACCAACACCATCGGCACCGACCTCGGCACCTACGAGGGAATCACCGTGGTGATTTCCTGCTGGAACAGGATCATGGATCAGTCCGAGACCGACATCGACTGCGGTGGCCGCGTCTGCAACCGTTGCGTGACCGGCAAGCACTGCGTCTACGGAACCGACTGCGCGTCCGGAACCTGCGTGGCCGGCGTCTGCGAGTGAGACATGGCCAGCCCTCGGGGTCTTCCCGGGGGCTGGCAACAACACTCCCCACATGAACTGACTTATTGACAAGACGCGTGGCGGGCCTGTAAAATCAGCCTGCTTTTATACGGCGCCATAGCCAAGTGGTAAGGCAGAGGTCTGCAAAATCTCCACCCCCGGTTCAAATCCGGGTGGCGCCTCCGGATTTCTCCGTTTTCCCGCCCAATCCCGTTGTTGTGCTTTGACACCACAAGGTGACGGCAATATAGTGCTTAACGGTCAATGGCGACTTTTCTGGAGGCATCGATGTCAAACAGGCGCTTCATGACGGATCAATGGAACGATTGTGAATGTGGTTGTAACGACGACCGGCCCGGCGACTGGCCTGGACGTCCGATGCGCGATCTTCGTGATGACTGGCCCGGAAGGCCGGTAAAGGAATTCTGTATGGAAGGTAAGGGAAGCCCCGAGTTCGGTTTCAGGCGTCAGTTCATCAGCCGCGCCGAAATGCTTCAGAGCCTCAACGCCTATCTCGAGGAGCTCGAAAACGAGGCCGAGGGCGTGCGCGAGGCGATTGACGAACTTCTCGACGAAATGCTGGAGTGCGGCGACCTCGATGAGGACGACCTCGAGGACGAGGAAGGCTGCTGCTGCTGCGGCGACTCCGAAGAAGAGTGTGAGGAAACGGAAGAGAAATAGTCCCGCTGCCGGTGTCTTTCCACCCCCGGATTTCCGCCCCACGTCAGTAATGATTGTTACACCTGTTTGAGCAGGAACTGACCGGCGAAGACCGCCGCAATCGCGATCGGTGTGACGTAGCGGAGCAGGAAATTCCACGTGCGGTAGACCGGGGTCGACATCGCATTCAGTTCCGGGCGTTTCTCTTCATCCTTCAGCATCCATCCGACGAAGACCGCGATCAGGATGCCTCCGATGGGAAGGAACAAATTCGATGTTATGAAGTCGAGCATGTCGAATATCGTCTTCTTAGCCACCGTCACATCTTTCAGGACGTTGAACGAAAGCGCGCACAGGATGCCCAGTCCCGTGATGGCGGAAGCGGCCAGAAGTACGGCCCGGCGTCGGGTCATCTTCTTTTCGTCGATAAGGTAGGAGGCGACGACCTCAAGCAGCGAGATGGTTGATGTCAACGCGGCCAGCAGAACCAGGACATAGAAAACGATCAGCAGCCAGCGTCCACCGGGCATCGATCCGAATATGACCGGGATTGCGGTGAAGAGATTGCCGGTTCCGGAGTCGTGCATCACCAATCCAAACGAGAAGATGGAGCCGCAGACCACAATGCTCGCGAGCAGCGCCACGCCGGTGTCGATCAGCGGGATTGCGTAGGAGGCCGTGTCTATCCTGGCGTCCTTGTCCAGGTAGCTGCCGTATGTGAGCATCGCGCCCATCCCGACCGAGAGCGAGAAGAACGCCTGCCCCATGGCGGCAAGGATCATCTGACCGCTGATGATCGAGAAGTCTGGCTTGAACAGGTATCCGAGCACCTGCCCGCCTCCCTTGAGCGTCAGCACCCTGACCGCGAGAACCAGCAGCATCAGCAGGAGTATCGGCATCATCACCTTGCTGCCGCGTTCTATCCCGCCGGACACGCCACCCAACACCAGAAGAACTGTTGCTGTCATGAAGACCAGGTACCAGACCACCTGTTTGACCGGATTGCCGACGAAATCCTTGAAAAGCTGCTGAGGCAGTATTTCCGTCTTCTTTTTGTCGACCAGCGCTCTAAACGCCTCTTCGCTGCCGGCTTTCTGCCGGATCTGTCCGATGGCTGCCTCAAGATCGGGCTGCTGTCCGGAGGTGACGTTCAGGTCGGCGGCCATCGCCGCCATCGCGGTGGCATCGCTGATCTCGGTCTGCGCGCGACCGAATTCGTTCACCACCGACTTGTATGAATATTCGATCGTCCACCCGGCCACAACGGTGTAGTACGCGAGGATAAGGAAACCGGTCACGATACCGAGGAATCCGATCAGGTTCCAACGCGTCTTCGGCCGCAGCGCGTTGAAGGATCCCACCGGGTTCCTGCGGCCCCGCCTGCCGACAATGATCTCGCCGATCATGACGGGCAGGCAGATGAACACCACGCAGACCAGGTACAGAAGGATGAAGGTCCCGGCGCCGTGCTGGTCGCCCGCCCCGCCGCCGAACTTATAGGTGAGATACGGGAAGCGCCACAGATTGCCCAGTCCAACGGCACTTCCGGCAGCGGCAAGCACGAACCCCAGTCTGCTGTTGAACGCCCCGCGGCCAGCCTTTGGTTCCAGTGTCTTACTCTTGTCCTTCATGTTTTGCTCCGGTGTCTGTGTCCAGGGATCTGAAGAAACATTATGCCCGATAGGAGTTTGGAGTCCAGCCGGTTAGTGCCGCCGAACATCAAAAGACGTCCTCTCGATGTTGACAGGCCGCGTTTGGTGGATGACGATTAGGATCCTTTGAAATCTGGAGGCTTTGATGTTTTCGACGGTCAGGGAGCTGCTCGCGTACATAAGGAAGGAGGATGTCAGGACGGTGGATTTCAAGTTCACCAGTCTGACGGGCCGTGCCCATCATGTGACTCTCCCCGCCAGGCGGATGGATGAGTCGATCTGGGAGTCCGGAATCGGTTTCGACGGTTCGAACATGCCTGGTTTCAAGACGGTCGAGGCCGGGGACATGGTCATCGTGCCCGACATTGAGACCGCCTTCATAGACCCTTTCTTCGAGGAGAAGACGCTGTCTCTGATATGCGACGTCCGAGAGGCAGGAACACTCGATCCGTTCCCGCGCGACCCCCGCGGCATCCTGCGCAAGGCGTGCGAGTACATGGCTTCCACCGGCATCGCCGATGACTGTCATTTTGGCCCTGAATACGAATTCTACCTTGCCGAGGACGTTCAGGTTAAGAACGGCTGCGCCGAGGCCAGTTCCAGGATTATCTGCAGCGAGGGCTCGCTGTCGGCCGTCGAGGGATTCCGTCAGTCGGTGACCCTGGCGCCGCACCGCGGATATCACGCATGTCCGCCAGGCGATGCCTACTACAACATCCGCAACGAGATGGTGGTGGCGCTGGAAGAGGCCGGTGTCGGCGTCAAGTATCATCATCACGAGGTCGGTTCGGTCGGACAGCAGGAGATCGAGGTCGACATGACCAGTCCCGTCCGCGCCGGCGACGTCGCCCTGCTGGTCAAGTACTTCGTCAAGATGACCGCGAAGAAGCACGGTCTGGTCGCGACATTCATGCCCAAGCCGTTTTACGGCGAGGCCGGCAGCGGAATGCATTTCCACCAGCACCTCTTCAAGGGTGGCAAGCCGGTCTTTTTCGATGAGAAGGGTTACGCCGGCCTTTCCGCGTCGGCCCTTTCGTACATCGCCGGACTCCTGCAGCACGCTCCCGCACTTCTGGCGATCACGAACCCTAGCACCAATTCCTACCGCCGCCTCGTCCCTGGTTTCGAGGCGCCGGTGAACGCGTTTTTCTCGCTCGGCAACCGCAGTGCCGCGATCAGGATCCCGAAGTACGCCACGTCGCCCGGCAAGAAGCGCATGGAGTTCCGGACACCGGACGCCACATGCAATGTGTACCTGGCCGAAGCGGCGATGCTGCTGGCCGGTATCGACGGCATCCTCAAGGCGATGGATCCCACGGCGATGGGGTTCGGTCCCTACGACATGAACGTGTTCGCGATGGATCCCGTCGAGCGGGAGCAGCGTATCAAGCCGCTGCCCTCCAGCCTCGAAGAGGCCATCCGCGCGCTTGAGGCGGATCACGATTTCCTGGTCGATTCCGGCGTCTTCTCGAAATTGCTGGTGAAGGACTGGGTTTCGATTCACCGGAAGAGCGAGATCGAGGAGATGAGGGGACGTCCGCACCCGTGGGAGATCGAGGCTCATCTGGATTGCTGAGGCAGGGGGATTCGCGATGCAGGCTTCCGATTTCAGTTTCAAGGACAATTCCGGGCTTGAAGTCCATGTCAGCAAGTGGATGCCGGACGACACGCCGAAGGCGGTCATCCAGGTGGTTCACGGCATGCAGGAACCGGGCTGGCGCTACGCGGCATTCGCGGCTGATATGACCTCTGCCGGTTACGCCGTGTACGCTCCCGACGCGCGCGGGCATGGAAAGACCCTGGTCGATGGATTGAAGGGAAAGCTGGGCAAGGGCGGCTGGGAGTCCGTACTCGGCGCCACCACTCAGATGACAGGGATCATTCGTCAGGAACTGCCCGATCTGAAGGTATTCCTTCTTGGGCATTCCTGGGGGTCTTTCCTGTCCCAGGCTTACATCCAGTCCTTTGGCGAACGCATCGATGGCGTCGTTCTCTCGGGCACGAACGGCAGCAATCCCCTTGTCGGCCCAGGCCTGCTCATCGCGAAGCTGGTGGTGGCATGCAAGGGTGCCGACACAAAGGCCGAACTGCTGCATCAGCTTTCGCTGGGGCCATATAACAAGGGTCTGCACGACACCGATACAGGTCTCGACTGGTTGTCGCGTGACACCGGCGTGGTCAGGGCCTATTTCGACGATCCCGAGTGCGGCGCCGACTTCCCGAACGGTTTCTATCTGGAGATGTTGAGACTGCTCAAGACGATCTGGACCCCGGCCCACGAACGTCGCATCCCCAAGGACCTTCCGGTGTACATCTTCGCCGGTGAAAGCGACCCCGTCGGTGGGCGTGGAAAGGGCGTGAAGGCACTGTTCGACCGTTATCGGAAGCTGGGGCTCTCCGATCTTCAGATGAAGCTGTATCCAGGTGGACGTCACGAGATGCTCAACGAGATCAACCGTGACGAGGTAATTTCCGATCTCAGGGCCTGGCTGGAAAGTCATCTGTAGAAGGGCAATCTCCACACGCGCAACCGATGCCAACGGAGGTCATGTTGATCAAGGCTGGTTTTGTCCAGACCAATCCGGTCCGACTCGACCGCGCGGCAAATTTCGAGGCGGTCGAGGCGATGGTTGCCGCGAGCCCCGGCGCTGACTTGTGGGTTCTTCCCGAGCTTTTTGCCACAGGTTACCTGTTCGTCGACCGCGATGAACTGGTATCGGTGGCCGAGCCTCTGGACGGACCGACAGCGAAGTTCCTGACCCTGCTGGCGATTCGTCACGGCACCTCGTTCGTTGCCGGATTCGCGGAAAGGGACGCCGACGTGGTTTTCAACTCCGCAATGGCGGTCGATGGCGACGGTCCCCGGGCGGTCTACCGGAAGACGCACCTGTTCGACAACGAAAAGCGCTGGTTCGAGCCTGGCGATTCCGGATTCGTCGTGACCACGCTGGCAGGGGTCAGAGTTGGGATGATGATCTGTTTTGACTGGCGTTTTCCCGAGTCCGCCCGGACCCTGGCCCTGGCTGGGGCGCAGGTAATCGCTCACCCTTCGAACCTGGTTCTTGGAACATGTCAGGACGCGATGGTGACGAGGGCGCTTGAGAACGGGGTATTCACGATTACCGCCAATCGCGTCGGTTTTGAACAGGTCGGTCCTGTCTCGGTCCGATTCACCGGCAGGTCAAGAATGGTTGCTCCAGACGGAACAGTACTCGCGGACGGTTCTCCCGACGCACCAGGCTTTTCGGTCGTAACGATGGATCCTGGCCTTGCCGACAGCAAGGCAGTCACCGGTCGCAATGACCTTTTTGGAGACAGACGTACCGGTTTCTACAGAATCTGATGTGAATGGTGGTCGCGACTATTTCACGTTTGAAACGGTCCATCCCATCGTGTCGATCGAAGCGTTCGAATCATTGGTCGTGACGATGGCCGTCGCCGCTATCCCGGCCAGTGTTCCGTCCGCGTTGACCGCCATGAAACGGCCACCGGCCACGGGGGTTGCCTCGCCATCCGGGGAATCCTGTCTGAAGATGGTCTGCTGGTTCCATGTGCCACCGCGTCGCCAGGCGTATCTGATCTGGCCATGCGTGACGACCTGGGTTTCTCCGACGATCCTGACCGCTATGTCCGAATAGATGATGTGGGGACGTCCGCTGAGGTCGATCGTCAGGATTGGACGACCGCCGGTGAAGCGTGTATTGCTACCCCTGTAACCGTCGTTGTCGACCTGCACGGTCTCGGTCTTGAACAGGTTGTCCGTGTCGCGGTATGTGTACTTCAGGGCCGCCGACAGAAGGATTCCTTCGTTTGAAGCGACCGCTGACACCCACGCCAGCCCCTCCCGTCCATAACTGCCGATCGCGAAAGACACTCCCAGATCCGAAGGGACAACGCCCTTGACCTGCTGGAGTTTCCATTCGTCCGACGAGGTGCGGGAGGCGACCCAGAATTCATCACCCTCGGTTCCGACCTTGACGTAGCCGATCACGGGCAGACCGTCGGCGTCGAACCATACGTCGACCGCCGTCCGCATCGCGGTGTCGGGGGATGTGTACGAAGTGATGTCAAAACCGGTGCCGTTGAAGGCGGCGTCAAAGAATCGCATCGTGCCGCCCGATGGGCGGGCCCTGAATGCCAGATGGATGACACCGTCACGGCCCTGACGGGCCCCAAGTCCTTCGATATCGGAGTAGGTGTTCTGCGCGTCGACCGGTGTCCAGTCCGGCGCACTGTCGCCTAAAACGGCGAAGTCCCAGCCGGTTTCTGTCTGGACGAACACCATCGGAGAGCAGTCATCGTATGCCAGCATCGCGTTTATGGCGGGTGCCGCGGTTGCGTCGGTTCTGGTCAGCAGAACGCGCCGCGGTACCAGGTCGTCGATGGCAGGCGGCGATTCAAGGTTGATCTCGGACAGGACAAGACTGGCACTGAAAGTGTTGTCTACGAAACGGTCGACGAACACGAACCCCATCGTGTTACAGGCGTTGACCGCGACCGCGCTGCGGTCGGTGTCGTTAACCGTCAGGAAGCTGTCCATCTGGCTGGTTGCGGTCGAGACGAAGTCGTATTTGAAGTGACCGATAACCTCGATGGGCGGCGTCACGGTCGCGTCCGAGGCATGCGAGTCATCGTGGCCGATGTCGGCGGCCAGATCCTGGGATAACGAATCCTGATGCAACGTGTCGTCCTGCGCGTCGTTCAGCGCGGCATCCGCTTCGACGGTGTCGTCCAATGTCACTTCGGACGTGGCGTCGGAGAAGGCATCCAGGACATCGTCCGAGCCGGAAGTCCCCTGGGAACAGGCCGTGCCCGTCGCAAGGGCTGCCGCAAACAGTATCGACAGACAGAATCGTCTCATTCGAGAAACCCCGCTTGCAATCAACCTGAATGTAACGGATTACGGTATCATTACGCGCGATTTGCCGCAAGGATGGCCGAGATGGCCTCTCGGGAGCGATAGATGGAATACGATTCGAGCTCCGGAATGTTCGAGGTGTTGACCTCGATTCTGCGCGGTGCTGCCAAACTGCTCGGCTGCACGTCCGCCAACATGGTCCTGATGGACGAGAAATCCGGCACGGTCAGGGTCGTTGTCGCGACCATGGCCTCGATTCGCAGTCAGATCGGCGAGGTCGAGAACCTGGTGGGAGCGGTACAGAACGTGGCTTTCCCGCTGAACGCCCTTTCCCCGACGGCGCTTGCGTACCGTTCGTGGAAGGAACGCAGCAGCATGGAAACCTCGTCGCTTGCAGAGATAGTCGGTCCAGAGGTGATGCCGACCGACGGCGTCGAGGCGGCGATGGACTACCTGGGAGATCACCGCTTTTTTCTGGTTCCGGTCATGTCGGGAAGCCTTTCGTTCGGGGTCCTTATATTCGAGAAGCCCGGCACTAATCCATTCAGTCCGCAACAGCGCGAACTCCTGATCCGTTACGCGCAGCGGGTCGGCGAGATAATAGACATGCACCATCGCTCGGCGGCCTTTCCGGACTATGACTCCTTCGGAACGGTCGATCAGGAAAACGCTGTCATTCGTTTTCTGATCGATTCCAGAGGCGAGGTGCGCGGGGCGACTGGTGGACTGGACCGGCAGGAGGACGGGGGATATCTGGTTGACTTCGGCCACGCCGCCACGACCATGTTGATCTCCGGTGTTTTCATGAGGGAACTCGGTTCCGAGGCAGCCGCGTTTCTGGCATCCGATCAGCCCGGGTTGACTCCCGCCCGCTTCATCCCGGAGTGTGCTGTCGAACTGCCGGGAAGCGGCCTCAGTTTCAGGCTGGAGGCTTCGTTCGGCAGGATATCCCTGGACGGCGCGGATGAACTTGCGGTCGTTACTCTTCACGAGCTTCGGGCCAGGCAGCAGCTCGCCACGCATCAGCTTGTCAGGATGGCCCTGGGAGAGGCGTCTCCGGTCGTGCTCGTTGGAAACGATCTGTGCATCACGTCCGAGAACGAGGCGGCGGACCGGCTTTTCGGATACGAGGACGGTGGAATGGCCGGGATGGCCATAGGCTGCATCTTCCGGGACGCACAGGACATCGGCGACCTGCTCGACAGCCAGATCATGTATCTGACCAGCGGGTATTTCGAGGAGTGCGCTCTGCTCAGGCGCAAGGATGGCGAGTGTTTTCCCGGGTATGTGGAGGCGCTTCTGCTGGTCGACGCCGACGAGAACAGGATTGGATACCTGGTCAGGATTCGTGAACAGTGGGCGCCGGTAGAGAAAGGAGCGGGCGAGCAACACCTGGTCAGACGGGAACGGCTGGCGACGATGGGTGAGCTCGGTGCCCAGGTGGCGCACGAGATAAGGAACCCGATTCTTGCAATCGGGGCCACCCTCGAGGCGATGTCCGCTGATGCAGGTGATGAATCGGACAAAGAGGTGTTTGAAGGCCTGCGAAGCGAAATCAACCGTCTCGACATGCTGTTGCGCGACTATCTTTCGATGGCGTCGAGGCATAATGCGGCGGTAGTCCCGATCGACCTGGCTGCCGTGGTCGGTGATGTTGCCAGGTTGCTCCGCGGCGGCCCGAAGTGGGGAAACAGGCTTTTCCAGTCGTCAGTGCCGCGCGGCCTTTCGGTCATGGCCGATCCGGATTCGATCAGGCATGTGATGTTCAACCTGATCCTGAACGCGGTCGAGGCGACATCGACCGACGGTTCCATAGCGGTGTCGGTCGACGCCGGCGAACGCGACGTGGCGATTTATGTGGATGACGACGGCCCTGGCCTGTCGGCCAGTCCGCGAGAGGTGTTCGAGCCATTCTTCACGACTAAGACACACGGCACTGGATTGGGTCTGACCGTCTGCCGACGGATCCTGCAGACAATCGGTGGCGCCGTTTCGCTGCGCAACCGCGAGGAAGGCGGCTGCAGAGCCTCGGTGGTCCTGCCGGTTCCGGCCGGAAAGAGGGAGGAATAGATGAGCCAGGGCGAAGTCTTGGACGGACAGGTCTCCCATGATGGATTCTCGGTTCTGGTGGTGGACGACGAGGTGCTTTACGCCCGCGCCATAGCCAGGGCCCTCGCCAGGCTCGGTTTTGATTGCGCCGTGGCGAACACCGCGGCGGATGCGATGTCCAGGGTCAAGGGCTCGCGGTTCGATGTGATTCTGCTGGATCACAAGCTTCCCGATGGCGACGGAATCATGATGATCCCTTCCATTCTCGCGCTCCAGAAAAACGCCTCGGTAGTTGTCATGACCGCGTTCGAGGCGATACCCAACGCGATTCAGGCAATCAGGAACGGGGCCGAGGACTACAAGGTCAAGGAGACGAGTATTCAGCCTCTTGTGGAGGTCGTGACGGAGATCCACCGTCGCAGAAGTACCTGTGGCCACGAAGCGAGGGTCCCGGGCGCACTGGTCGGAGATTCACCGTTGATGCGTCAGGTTGCGGTCGAGATCGAGCGGGTGGCTCCTTCTCCCGCCACTGTCCTTCTCAGTGGCGAGACCGGTTCTGGAAAAGAAGTCGCCGCCCGTGAGATCCACCGCCTGTCCGGTCGGGCGGACCGGCCGTTCGTGGCGGTGGACTGCGCCTCGCTCCCTTCCCAGCTTGTCGAAAGTCTGTTGTTCGGGCACGAGAAGGGGGCTTTCACCGGTGCGGATCAAGCAAGGGCCGGCGCTTTCGAGGAGGCTGCGGACGGCACGATTCTCCTTGACGAGATCGGTGAGATGCCTCCTGAACTCCAGACCAGGCTTCTTCGCGTGATAGAGTCCCGCGCGTTCAAGCGTGTCGGTTCAAACCGCGAATTGCCGATGCAGGCCCGCGTGATTGTCGCGACCAACCGCGACCTGGCCGTCGAGGTTGAGGCTGGACGCTTCCGGTTCGATCTATTCCAGCGCATATCCGTTTTTCCGATCAAGCTGCCGCCATTGAAGGATCGCGGTACCGACATCCTTCTGCTGGCTGGGGTTTTTCTTGACCAGATCTGTCGCGGGATGAAGATCCCGGTCCGGCGCCTTTCCTCCGAGGCCGGCGAGTACCTGATGAGTTATGATTTCCCTGGTAATGTCAGGGAGTTGCGCAACATCATCGAGCGTGCGGTCATCCTGGGTGATTCTCTGGTGATCGGGCCGGGTCATCTACCTGAGCGCGTCCTCAGACAGCACCGCCAGAATGCCACCGAGTCGAGCGGCGAGGCGCTGTCCGGTGCCGGCGAAAGCCCGGTCGGACTGGGTTTCGTGCCGGGCGTGGACACCCTCGAGGTGTTCGAGGAGCGACTCATCCGCGAGGTGCTCGCGCGAGCGGGCGGCAACAAGTCCGAGGCTGCCAGGCTCCTGGGCATAAGTCGTTTTGCCTTGATGCGACGACTCGATAAGACCGATCATGAGACGTGACCTGTCGGGGGCGTAAACGATGAAGTCCGGTTTTTTCAAATCGTTGGGCAGGGTTGTCGGAGTCGTGATCGCGGTATTGGTCGTGGTTACGGCGGTAGTGTTCACCTGGGCTTCCGGCGGCATGAACAGCGATGAGCTGCGGACCGCCGAGGTCCTGTCGTTCGGGGATGCGCAGGTCGTCGGTTCCGATAGTGGCGCGTTGAAGGCGATCTCCTTCAATATCGCCTTCGGCGGGGGGCTGACGGGAAATCCCACCGACAGGCACCCGACCGGCGAGGTGCGGGAGAATCTCGACTCCATAGCGGCGTTCATAACGGAAAAGAATCCCGACATCGTCTTCCTGCAGGAGGTCGATCGTCCCTCATCCCGGACCGGTCGTGTCGATCAGTTTGAATACCTGCTGAAGAAGACGGGCATGAAGCACGGATGCTTCGTCTCGACATGGCATAACCGCTGGGTTCCTTTCCCGCTGTTCCCCTTTGCCGCCCAGATCGGCGGCGTTCATTCGGGACAGGCCATCTTGAGCCGGTATCCAGTGTCCGAGTGTCGCCGGATTCCCCTGCCACAACCTTCCGAGAACGCCTGGTGGTACAACAGATTCTTCCTTCGCAGGGCGATTCAGCACGCCATCGTCGATGTCGGTGGCGGCGTCTCTCTCGACGCGGTGAACGTTCACCTTGAGGCGTTCTCAATGTCCAACCGGCGCGAGCAGGCTCAGATCCTGGCGGAATACGTCAGTACTCTCCCCTCCGACCGACCGCTTGTCATGGCGGGCGACTTCAACTCGCTGCCGCCTTTCACTGTTCAGACCAAAGGTTTCGCCGACGAAGACACCGACTTCACTGGAGATGACACCATCGAAATAATAAGTTCGGTTCGCGGGCTTCGCGAGGTGTTCATCGACGACCGCCGCGGCTGGTCCGAGGCCAGGTTTCACACCTTCCCGGCGTCGCAGCCGACCAGGCGTCTCGACTATGTGTTCTACAGGGGCCTGGGTGGTGGCGTTGCGACCGTGCAGCGGGACAAGCGGTTCTCGGATCACCTGCCCATCGTTGCCGGTTTTCAGTTCGCGGGGCGTTCGAAGTAGATTCGGCGAATAACAGCGAACAGTACGACCGGAACCACCAGGGAAAGGCCCAGGGCGCTTCCCATCCTGATAACTGGCATCACGCCGAACATCAGCAGCGACGCGCCGCCCGCGGCCAGGGCCAGGGCGAAGAACGTCGGGTATCTGGTCGAACCACCGGACGGGTCGTTGATCGTTTCCGAGAGGAAAAGCCACGCCAGCGGAGCGATCAGGTAGATGGAGGCCGAATTCGGGTCGGCGTTCACGCCAAGCAGGGAAGATATCGCGAAGGTCATGGCCGTTGATGCGGCGCCAACGGGCAGGACCAGCAGGAGCGCGGGACGGCGGAATCCCAGGAGAAGCACGAAGATCGCCGCGGTCATGAACAGAAGCAGTGTCGCCATGTTCAGACCGCCAAGCAGGCGCTGTTCCGCAGCTTTTGTGAACGCCGGGTATCCGCTGATCGCGAACTCCAGTTCCTGGGGCCCCTCAGGTACAGGGGCGATAGTGGACGCCAGGACGCCATGCGCCCGCATCCTGAAATTCTGGGGAGTCTCGACCCCTGAAACCAGCTCGTCCAGCAGCGCGTTCGAACGCTTCTCGATACGAAGGCCTTCAAGACGAACCTCGATCGATTCGGCAACCCTGAGCGCCATGTCCGGACTGTTTTCTTCCTCGGCCCAGGAAGGCTGCGCGTTGATCGTATCGGCCAGTGCCTGAACGTCTCCATGCAGAACCGCAGCCACGGCGTCCCACTCGGCCGGAAGCGGATTCCACGGAGAGTCTTCCGAGTCTATCCACATCCGAATCTCGGAGGTCAGAACGTTCAATTCCTCGCTGGACGGCGGAAGCTCGGTCCTGGCGATCACCTGTCGGACTCGTCCCTCGGGAAGCGTGACGCCGTAGATTCGGGCAATGGCATCGATCCGCATGGACGCGGCCTCCGCGCCGATCTTTTCGGAATCCGCGGCGGCCTGCCTTACGACCTGGATCAGTTCGTCGTAACGATCCCTGGAACCAGCCGGCATCCTGACGGCCAGCATAGCCTCCTGCCTGTCCCGCGATATCAGGGCCTTAATGTCCTCGATACCTTCGATGTAGAACGAGATGTCGTTGAGCTGGTCATCCTGTGGCGGTATCCAGTACGTTCCACTCATGCCGTCGGACAGGTAGGCGACGACCTGGGTGATGCATCTGACGTCCGCGAACTGGCCCGATCCCTCAATCAGATCCGCGAAGCGCATAAGGCGGTTCAGGGAAGCGGCGGATCCGAAATCGCCCTTCACGCTGACCTGCATGATGTCGTTGCCGCCGATCTTGCGGTCGAAAAAGTCCACGCCGCGCCCGACATCCTCGCCGCTTGAGAACATGTCTTTGAGCGCGACGGCGAACCGGAAGTCCCTGGTCGCGACCATCGAGCCCGCGAAGAGCACCACCGGTATCAGCAGGGCGATAAGCCTTTTCGCAAGACTGGCGGGGCGGTGTTCCTGAACCGGATGCGCCATGGCCGGTGCCGGCGGAACCAGCGTCATCAACGGGATGGCCATCATGATTGCCGCCAGCGCAAGCACGGCGAAGCCGACCGCCATCGCCGGAGCGAAGCCCTGAAGATAGGGCATCGACAGGTTTGCGTGGTTCTGCCATGCGCTGACAAGACCGAATCCGGCGGCCGCGACCACCAGCGTCAGCCAGGGCAGGAATTCGAGGAATGTATCGGATCCCCTCGTCCTGCCTTCGGCGGCCCTGGAGAAGACCAGGGCACCGAAGGTCAGGAGGAGGAGAGCTCCATTGAGTACCGGCATGGTGACGGGGAGGCCGAGAAGGTGAAGCGTCCCCAGCCACCATGCCAGCGGCATCAAGGCACAAAGAAGGGTCATCAGGATGGCCGCCGGACGGCGCAATCCGATGAAGAGCACGAAGAACAGGCCGACGGCGAACGCCGGGATGACCCAGCGGAGACCGTCCATGATCTTGCGGGACACCTGATAGGTCGCGAAGGCCGATCCGAAGTAGTAGGAAGAAAGCGGGCCGCGTTCGCGTTCGACGACGCTGATGATCTTTTCGGCCATCGCGGCGCTGTCGGCTTTGTCCGACAGCTTCACCATGATCACGTAGGCCTTCAGGTCTTTCGAGACGAAGGCCCCGGGAAGCTGGACGTTCGACAGGATCTTGCCGGCCAGCTCGTCAAGGCCCTCCTTGGTCATCGGGATCGACGGCACGGTGTTGTCGATGTGGACCGTGCCTTCATCGTCCACCTTGGTGGATTCGACGTTGATCACGCTTCTAACGGCGATGATCCCGTCGTCCTTTTTCTGTTCCTCGAGCGCCCTGGTGATGTTCGCCACACGGGACAGACCGTCCGAGGTCAGCGGGCCTCCCGGCTCCTCGAGGCCAATCATCAGGTTGTTCAGCGCCCCGAACCGGCCGTTGAGGTCCTGCCAGAAGGCGACCTCATCGATGTCCTGCGGCAGGAATCCCGTTGTCCCGCCCTCTTCGGGTTGAATGGTCGGGAACTGGGTGAAGGAAAGCGCCGTGATCACGACCGCCACGACCAGCATTGGAAGGCGCTGCCTGGTCAGGAATGCGTGAAGTCTGTCCCACAGATTGGATACGTTGTTACTCATCAATGTCTTTGCACCATCAATCAAGGAGCCCCGACGAAGAGCGATTCATGTTCTTCGATAAGTGTCTGGCAGCCCATCGTCTCGTCGACACGCCGGAATTGGTAGAAGGTGCCCTCTTCAGAGGGAACGACCGTGGCGCCGTTGTTAAGGAGAGGCTGGTCGGCTCCGAGCACGACTTCATCTACCGCGAACGTCATCGTTCCGGTGATCCAGCGACCGTCACCCGACAGGTTGCCCTCGGCGAGCGAGAACTTCGCCCGTTTGGCCATGTAGCGTTCGCCTGACGTGAGGTTGCCGCCCATGTCCACGCTGACGGCGATTGTTACGCCCGGATGGGTGTCGTTGTCGATGTCCGGGTAGTTCGCCAGATTGGCCGCCTCGTTTTTCTTGTCGACGGCCGGGAGGGGGTCGTTGTCGCTGATCGACTCCGCCAATGCCCATCTCCAGACGATCTGCTGTGTCAGAACCTTGTCCGAATTGACATCGACCTCGATCGGGGTCGAGGCAATCGCATCCCTGAGCGCCGGTTTTGTTTCAGTCTTGTTGCTGATTATCTCGCCGGGGACGACCTTGATCAGTTCGTCACAGAAAGTCATGGTCAGCCCCGAGGCCGAGCCTTCGACCAGGAACAGGTCTGTCGTGGTCATCGGCAGTTCTTCCAGAACGACGTTGATACGGCCGTTGGAAACAAATCTTCCGACCCACCGGCCCTCGATGCCTTCATAGGACACGTCCGGCCAGACGTTCGCGTCGGTGCCGCCGCTCGTATCGCCGACGAGGTCGTCGATGGCGGTGTCGTTCACAGGAAGATCCGTGGTAGCCGTATCATCAGAGACGTCGGATTCAACGACGTCTTCCAAGGCGTCGGTCACTGCGTCCTCCCCGGCGTCGGTGCGGAAGCGTTCCTCCATCCGGTCGATGCCGTTGACGCCCCAGTTGCACGCCTGAAGCCCGAACGCGGCCGTCACCACAAGAAAGGTCATGCTGATTTTCGATGTCGTTTTCATGATTTACCAGTTCGCCTTTACCTTGAAGAAGACGACGTTGCGGCCGCTCGCGAGCTGCCCGAATCGGGACTTGTCCGCGTATTTCGGCATGATGGCCGAAATCGCTTCGTCGAGGTTGCTCAGGTCGAGTTCAGCTGGGGCCGCCGGCTGTGTTTCGCCCACGAAGCCCATGTATCCAAGGCTGAGTTCCACTCCTGGGTATGCGATCCAGGTGAAGCTGGGGAAGATCATCATCGACAGATCGTCGCAGTTCAGCGCCGTGGTGAAGGCGAACTGGATCTCATTATCCTTCAGCATCAGATTGACCGTGGGCACGAAGTAGTTGTGAAGTCCGTACATGTCGTTGAATTCGTCGTAGAAGCCGCGCACGTACTGGATGTTCAGGTACAGATCCAGGTTTGTCCTGCCGACATCCCAGTTGTGACCCCAGTCGACGCCGACCGTTGCCTTCACGAATGGAGTCGTGGGCACGTTGACGTTCGACGATTCGAGCAGCAGGTTTCCGTCCAGGTATGCCCGGAACCCGAAGTCAACCTGCTCCGGGAAGAACACGCCCATTTCGGCGAAGACGCCGGGCGCCCATGCGTTGTCGGACGAGTAGTTGAAGTCGGCGCCCAGGACGTGCATGCGGGGGTAGTACGTCTCGGCCAGCACGTTCACGTTGTACTTGTCCTGAACGTATTTTTCGTCGTCGGTGACGCCTGGAGTCGGGGGGAAGTCCGCCGCCTTTCCGGGGCTGACGATGTCGACAAGGCCCCAGTAAGCGACCGGGAACTGGAATCGGCCGTAGAAGTACGAAAGAGAGAACGTGACCGGGTCGAGGTTGAA
>JAGOFO010000112.1 GCA_017997155.1 Myxococcota bacterium | reverse complement strand
GCGATCTCGACCTCGCCCTCACGATTCAGCAGGGGAACCTCGCCCATCCGGCGAAGGTACATCCTGACCGGGTCGTTTGATTTGCCGTACGCCTCGGAGTACGAATCCTCGTCAACCGGGATGGTCATCGAATCCTTCATCCGGGAAGAGGACTTGGACGCCCCGCCCTCGACGACCTCGACGCCCGCGCTTCGAAGCTGGATCAGGACATCATCGATGTCCTCGGCGGGAACATTGCCCCTGGACATCGCGACATTTACCTCGTCGAAGGTCAGATGGCCGCCGCGCCTCTTTCCCATGTCGACCAGGCGCTTAATCTCTGTCTTTTCCATCAACCACCTCGGTGTTGCGGACGCAAAAATCAAATGGACCCGCGGAATTTCCATCCGCCAGGGCCCACATTCTTCAACTCTCTCTCCATGTCGGTCAACTGACCCAACATCTGCATCTTCAAATCTTCGTCCGTGGTATCCATCATCGCCTGCCTCAACGAACCGATCTTCCGGTTCATAAAGGCGATCTTCAGTTCCAGACAGGTGTCGTCGAATGCCCTGGCAACGTCGGCGATACCATCCTGTTCCGTTACCGACGCCACCATCAGCGCGGCTAGCGAACCCGGCTCAGGCGACCGCGATACCAGTTCCGAGACGATATCCATGCCGGATGACACGATTTCGAGCACCTCATCCAACATTGCCACAGATTCGCCGGACGCAAGGAGTTCGCGACCGCCTTTTTCCAGGAAAGAGTCCAGCAGGGCCGGTTCCATGGCGATAAGCTTCATCATCATGGCTTCGGCGACCGGCACGGACTCCCTGGACTGATTCGTTCCGGCGGAACCGGGACTCTTGAGCACCGTCTTCAACTCCCGTACATCAACACCGAGCAGACGGGCGACCTCTTCACGGTAAAGACCGTATCTGATGCGATCCCTCTCGGAGCTGAGGAGCTGGTTCATTTCGTCGATGACGGCCCTGATTCCATGAGGACTCCGGCCATGAACCGACAAAAGGGAGTCCACCACCCACGAAACCATCGGCCTGGCAACCTGAACCGCGTTGTTGATCGCCTCGGCGCCACCGCTCCTGACCATCGAGTCCGGATCCTCGCCGGCCGGAGTGGAAACCACCGTGCCGTCAGCGCCTTCCTCAAGCAGGATGCCAACCGCGCGCCTGGATGCCTTTCGGCCCGCCTCATCCCCATCGAAAAAGATTGTGATCCGGTCGGTGAAGCGCGCGATTTGCCTGACCTGTGCCTGCGTCAGGGCAGTCCCGAGAGGGGCCACTACATTCCTGACCCCGGCGCAGTGAAGGGAGATCACGTCGAAGTTGCCCTCGACGAAGATCGCCCGGCGCGACTGACGCAGGTGCTGCCGCGCCTGGTACAGGCCGAACACGGCGTTGCCTTTATGGAATACCGCGGTCTCGGGACTGTTCAGATACTTCGGGCCGTCGTCCGAGTCCAGAAACACCCTGGCTGAGAACGCAATCGGCGCCCCGTCATTGTTGTAAACCGGACAGGTCACCCGGCCCCGGAAACGCTCGTAGTACCCGTGGCCACTGCGGGAAGGCGATATCAGGCCGGCCTGCTCGGCCGACTTCATCGTGACGCCACGCCTCTGCAGAGCGCCAGTCAGGCCATCACCGTTCCCACCATAGCCGAGACCGAAATCGCCAACCGTCCCGCCGTCCAGTCCACGTCCGGCCAGATATGCCCGGGCGGCCTCGCCGGAGGGGCCGTAAAGGCAGTCCAGGAAGTATTCCTGAGCAACGCCGAGAGCCCGGAGAATCTCGTTCCGTTCCCTGGCGGCTGCCTCCTCGGCAGGATCCATCGGCGCGCTCTCGGGCAGTTCGACTCCGGCCTCGGCCGCAAGTCTCGCAACAGCATCCCGACCGGACAATCCACCAACCTGCTTCAGGAAGGAGATCGCGTTGCCACCAGCCTGACAACCGAAGCAGTAGTACAGGCCCTTTTTGGGATTGACGGAGAACGAAGGCGTCTTCTCGGCGTGAAACGGGCACAATCCCCACCATGTCGCGCCGCGTTTGCTGAGGTGCACGTACTCGGAGATCAGCTTCTGCAGATCCGTGCGACTGAGAATTTCCCTGACTGCCTGTTCGAATTCCGCGGACAACGATGCACCTCGGCATACCTGATGCCGGCCCGTCCAGGTGCCTGGGCATAGGTAGACAAAAGGCGAAGTAGCATACAAGAAATTTAAGAATATGGGAAGATTTTCAGAATTCCGTCAGACTCACGATCCCGAGAACTGATACAGGCCGTTACTGATCTCGAGTTCGTAGTCCTCGCACGTGGGCGTCTTGAGCGGATCGCGGTAAACGCGAAGGTAAACCGCCGAACTGTTGTCTGAGCAGAAGTTCATGTTGGCCGCGCCGTATCCGGGGCACGAGCCGCATTTCAACGGGTTCGATTCCACGCGGATGCATTCGGAATAGTCGAGCGGCGACGAGCAGCCCGGAGAGGAGGCGGACGAACATGGGCATTCGCCCTTCCTGGCGGTGCCTGTTCCGGTCGAGAAATTCGTGGCCCACTCGTGAACAAGCGCCCCGCCGCAGATCTGATTGGCCGCGGCACAGGAGCCGCGGTAGATGTCGAACATGTACTGGCTGCCCGGATTCTTCGTGAACTTCACTTTGACGTTGTAGAAGTCGCAGGACTCGGTTTCGCCGTTCCAGGTCGGGTCGGACGCCTGGAATCTGTACCAGTCTTCATCCGTCTTCGGCACGACCGAACCCGTGCTGTCATCGGAGGCAACCCTGAATCCGGAGTCCGGAACAGCGCCAAGATCGACCGCGGTGTTGCATGTCTGACCACCGAACTGTTCGGACATGTCGGCCTGGCACTCGCAACCGTCGGAGATCGTCTCGTTCAGGTCAAACCAGCCCGGAACGTACCCGCCCGTGCCGTCGGTGGTCGCCGGATCGCAGACACCCACCTTGCAGACCTTGTCGCAGACCGTCGAGCCGTGCATCTCGACACCCGGGGCGGGCGGACACAAATCCGCGACTTCGCCCTCGTCGGTTCTGCCGTTGCAGTTGTCATCAACACCGTTGCAGATCTCGTCGCCGGTCGAATTGATAAGCGGGTCGTTGTCGACGCAGTCGCCGGCGCGCGTGGCGGTGTAGAGACCGGACGGTGCGCAGAGACATTTGAATTTGCTTGGCAGACCATAGGTGTCCTGATCGCCGTCGAAGTAGTAGGGCATGCACATCAACGCGTTTTCGTTGTCGGTGGCGCCGTCGCAGTCGTTGTCTATGCCGTCGCACTTCTCCTTGCACTTGTTGGAATCCGGACAGATGGCGGAGTTCGTGTCATCGCAGTCACCCACGACCGTGCCGGTGAACGGAGGAACCGGGCCGCACGTGCAACGCTTTTCGCCGGGCTGCCCGAAACCGTCGCCATCGTTGTCGAGCGAGTAGTCGCGGCATCCGGTCGAACCGTATTCATCGGTCTCGCCGTCGCAGTCGTCATCCATACCGTTGCAGAATTCCTTGGCCGCTGGGTTCATGCCCAGCGAGGAGTCGTTGCAGTCGCCCGGCTTGGTCGAATATCCGATCGGTGCCTCGTCGCCGCAGACACAATGCTGTATACCGATTCCCCATCCGTCCTGATCGTTGTCGACATAGTAAGGCGTGCATCCTACCGAGCCCGGATTATCCGTGACGCCGTCGCAGTCGTCATCGACCTTGTTGCAGGCCTCGACCGCCGGATTACGCGCGTCGCATGGGGTCAGGCCGCTCTCAAGACACTCGCGGACGCCGGTGCACACCCCGTTCGCGTTCGAGACGAAACACGTGGTACTCGCGCCGGCCAGAATGGACGACTCGGAGCAGGTGCACTCGCCGGTTTCGGGGATGCACTGGTTCACGGTCTCGCCACCGACCACCGAGACCTGCTCGCAGGTGAAGCCGTTCGGGCAGGGCGGATCGCCGGCCTCGCCGCACGAAGTTCCGCAGAAGTTGCCGGACGAACCGTGAACAACGCAGCGATCCTTCGATAGATTCATGTTGGACGAGCAGTCATCGTTCTTTTCGCAGGGGCGGCAAAGGAAGACGCCGGTCGGGACGCAGATGTAAATCGGATCGCCGCCGGACGCTACGGCCCTGCATTTCCAGCTGTCCGGGCAATCGCCCTCTTCGTAGCAGCCCCTGGTGCAGATGCTGCCCTCGGCGGCCTGGACGCAGTAACCGATGAAGCACTCGCCGTTCTGTTCGCAGGGCCAGCCGAAGGTCCCCGGAATAATCCCGGTGTCCTCCTCGGCCGTGTCCTCGCCGGTGTCGACGAAAACGTCATCACCTTCGAACGTGTCCCGGCCCTCGTCAGAGCCCGTGTCCTGGTACCCGTAATCGACGGTTATCACCACGTCGACCCTGACATCCGGGACGCCATCGTCGGGCTGCCCCAGATCATCGGGCACTTCAGTACCGCCGCAGGAAACCGCAAGAAAACCAGCCAGAAACGGTAGCCATATCGGCCGCTTCATCGGTCGACCTCCAGCCGTTAAAACGGCTAAATCACTTCGACAAGCACCACCGTGATGTTGTCCCGTCCACCCTTGGTATTGGCCCTGGAAACAAGTTCGCTGCAGCAACGATCAAGATCCGGCTTGAACTCAAGGACGGTGTCAAGTATCTCGTCATCGTCCAGTTCGCCGGACAGACCATCGCAACACAGAAGGAAGCAATCACCGGGCCTTGTCTGCTCAAGACGGGTATCCACGACAACCGTCTCCTTCATCCCAAGTGCACGAACTATAATGTTTTTGTATGGAAAATTCTTGATCTCCTCATCGGAAATCCTGGCAAGCTGCTTGTACTGTTCCAGCAACGAATGATCTGTCGTCATCTGCTGAATGGCGCGATCCCTGATCCGATAACAGCGGGAATCCCCTACGTGGGCGATCGAAGCGACGTCTCCTTCCAGATGAACCGCCACGCAAGTCGTGCCCATCCCTTTCTTCTCGGCGGACGTGGACGCCATCTCAAAGACTTTGAAATTCGCCCACTTGATACCGGACGCGAGCCTGTTTTCAGGCATCGAGAGCCTGGTGTCCGGTTTATAAGGCCATGTCGCGTCACGGGATACGGTGGAGTGTCTGAAGAAAAAGGCGATTTCATCGATGGCGATCTGCGAAGCGACCTCGCCGCATGCATGGCCACCCATACCATCACACACGACGAAAACCTTGTTTTCCGGCATCAGAGACAGGTTGTCTTCGTTATGATCCCGTTTGCGGCCCACATCGGTCAGGCCGGCATAACGCAATTCCATCAGGGTCCTCCGGAAACCTGTAGCCCCGTGATGGTAACATCCATTCAATGTTGTGAGCAACGCAATACAATTCCGATTTTTACGCCGGCCGAAGTGAAGCTCTCCACCATGTTTTCACGACGCATCTGGCGCGTCGGGCGACAGTGCCTATAATTCCGGGAGCGGCCGGAGGAGCTCATGAGCAGTGATCACATAGTCGTCACGGGAGCCAGGGAACACAACCTGAAGAACGTGAACGTATCAATCCCCAAGATGAAGCTTGTCGTCTTTTCCGGCGTGAGCGGCTCGGGCAAGACATCCCTGGCGTTCGACACCGTGTTCGCCGAAGGTCAGAGAAGATACATCGAATCCCTGTCGTCCTACGCCAGGCTTTTTCTCGGACAGATGGACAAGCCCCGCTACGACTCCATCAGCGGTCTGACGCCAACCATCGCCATCGAACAGAAAAGCGCATCCGCGAACCCCCGCTCGACCGTGGGAACCATCACGGAGATCCACGACTATCTCAGGGTGCTGTTCGCGCGGACCGGTGTTCAGCACTGCCACATCTGCGGCAGGGTCGTGTCCAGACAGGAACCTGCGCAGATTCTCAGGGACATCGTCTCGATGGCCTCAACCGGGGACGGCAGGATCACGATCATGGCCCCGCTGGTGCGCGACCGGAAGGGCGAATTCCGGGAGATGTTCAAATCCCTTGAGGCGGAGGGGTTCGTCAGGGTCAGGGTCGACGGCGAGACGATGAAAATCGAGGAGGTGCCAGCCCTCGACAAGAATCGGAAGCACGATATCGACGTGGTGGTGGACCGGGCTGTCGTCAGGGACGGGACATCGGCGCGTCTGACGGACTCGATCGAAACGGCGCTGAAAGCAGGCAGGGGTCGCGTTATCGCGTTGCCGACCGAGGGTCCGGAACGGATCTTCTCCGAGCACCTTGCGTGCGAGGAATGCGGCGTCTCGTTCCCGGATCTCTCGCCGCAGCTTTTCTCGTTCAACAATCCAACCGGCGCGTGTCCTTCGTGCAACGGACTCGGCACCTCTCTGACCATCGACATCTCCAAGGTTGTTCCCGACCCGACCCTGTCCATCGCGGATGGCGCCGTCGAACCGTGGGGCACCGCGCTCGAGGACAACGGACTCACCGCGGAAATCATCCAGGGCCTCGCACGACACCACAAGATCGACCTCGACGCGCCGTTCAAGGACCTGCCGCAGCAACATCGGGACCTGATTCTATACGGAGACACCGGTCGTATCCCGGTCGAATGGAAGTCCAGAAGCTTCAACGGTTCATACGCGGTTCGCTTCGAGGGTGTGGCCAACATGCTCCTGCGGCGTCTGCGCGAGACGCAGTCAGACGACATGCGCACCTATTACCAGAAATTCCTGACGGACAGCCCGTGCGAGGAATGCCACGGCCAGCGCCTCCGAAAGGAGGCCCTGGCGGTAACCGTCGGCGGACGTGGTATCGCGGAGTTGTCCGCCATGCCGATTGACCGCCTCATCAGCGTGCTGAATGAAGCCCGCCCCGCGGACGCCCTGTCCGGCGTCTACAACGACCTGACCCGCGAGATCCTGTCCCGCCTGGGCCTGCTGGCCAACCTCGGCCTCGGATATCTGGACCTTGCGCGGGGCGGAGCCACGCTGTCCGGCGGAGAGGCGCAGCGCATCCGACTGGCCAGTCAGCTCGGCAGCGAACTGACCGGCGTCACTTATATTCTGGATGAACCGTCCATAGGCCTTCATCCGAGGGACAACGGACGCCTGATCGAGACCCTCCGCCGCCTGCGTGACCTCGGAAACACGGTCCTCGTGGTCGAACACGACCGGGACGCGATAATGGCCGCGGA
>JAGOFO010000111.1 GCA_017997155.1 Myxococcota bacterium | reverse complement strand
GCGGCCGCACGCGTCAAGACCGCGGTCGTGGACAACAAGCCGATCTATCTGGTTTCGGTTCCGGTGCCGGACGCCTCGACATGGCAGGATCTGGACGATGCCGCGCGCCAGCAGGCTTTCCTGGACTGGAAGGCCGGCGTTCTGGCCGGACAGGGCGCCACGCTTGCGGGCCAGTTCGACAACAAGGTCAGGATTGATCTGATCGCGGCTCACGAATGCCTGCCGTCCAAGCTCATGATCCCTCTGTTCTCATCGTCGGCGACAGCCGTCCTGACCCACTTCACAGGTGAAAGCGGCCTCGAGGACGACGGTTCCGGAAACATGATCGACAGGAGCCGCTCGTACACGTTCACCCGCTACCTGACCGTTGGCGAAGGCGACATCGCGTCGGCGATCAAGCCGGTATACGAACTGCGCAAGACTCCTTACGGCGAGTTGAACGGCATGGTTTTCCAGGCCGAGACCGGGACCCCGCTGTCCAAGATCGAGGTCTTCGTCGTCAAATACATCACGGACGACGAAGGCAAGGACTTCACGTCCTTCGCGCAGTACCGCGCGGCGGCGCAGAAGCAGCTTCGTTCGTCCGGATTCGTCACGGCAATCGAGACGGATACCGGCATCGACATGAATCCCGACGGCAGCTACAGCGGCGCGGTCGAGGCCGGCACCTACTACGTGTTCGCCCACAACCAGTCGCTCGGAAACAGCGAACTGGTGAAGGTGGAGATCGCGGCCGGCGGTTCCGAGACAGTCAATCTGTCCGTGGCTGCTCCTGCCAGGATCGAGTACCGCGTCTCGGATAACTCCGGGCTTATGATCCCGTCGCGGCTGACGTTCATGCCGGTCGAGATGGACTCCGGCGCCCCGCTGGACAACTGGACCAGCTTCAATGAGCCGGAACTGGGCGACTCGCGCTATGACCACGGAATTGGACTGACGGAACACTCGCTTAACGGCGAGGGAATCGTCACGGTTCCGGCGGGCAGGTACAACATCTACGTGTCGCGTGGTTTCGAATACGGAATCCGGAAGATCGAGGACTACGAGGTACATGCCGGCGAAAAGAAGACGCTGTCGGTACAACTCGATCGCGAGGTCGACACGACCGGTTACGTCGCGGCCGACCTGCACCTGCACACGATCTTCTCGTCCGACTCCTCGCTGCCGCTCGACATGCGCCTCAAGGCCATCCTGACCGAAGGCGTCGAGTACGTCACGGCCAACGACCACGACGTGGTGGTCAACTACGAGCCATACCTGAACGACCTGGGCATGGAGGGCTACGTAAAGACCGTGCCCAGCGCCGAGACATCCCCGCTGGAATGGGGACACTTCAACCTCTGGCCGATGAAGTGGGATGGACGCGACCAGCCGCTGCACGACCCCGTGGCGTGGCAGTCCGGCGAATCGATGGAAGAGATCTGGAACGCGATGTTCGACCGCGCCGACGCGCCGATCGACGCCACCGTCATGCAGCTCAACCACCCGCGCGACGGCGTGATGGGTTACTTCAACCAGGTTGGCTTCGACAGCTATTCACTCCAGCGCAAGACCGGCGGCACCATGATGTGTTCGAAGGCGGTCGAGGATGCCCCGTGCAACTTCGATCTGCTCGAGATCTTCAACAGCAAGACCCTGCACTACCTGCACACGCCGACCGTGGGCGAGATGGAGCGTTACAACCTTTGCTTCCGCGAGATCGTCGGCGCGAAGGACAAGGAAGACTTCTCGTTCGCCGATAACGGCGTGGCCGCGGTATGCGGCTGGCTCCAGGCGGACCCGCAGGCGGGATGCGCCGGCATGATTGCCGCGACGACGCCGGAAGGCCTCACGGAAACAGAGATCGCCGAGTTCAACTCGCTTCGCGATCACTGCATCTGGCACAAAGAGATGCGGGAAGCCTTTGATTACTGCAAGGATCCGGACACTTCCAAATCGAACTGCAAACGTAACGCGATGGAAGCCGCCAAGCTCATCGGCGCGCGCTACATGCTTGAAAGGACACCCGACGAGCAGGCGCTTTCGTTTGCGGTCTATGACCCCGCCGAGGACGAGAAGGAAACGGCCTGCAACGAGAACGGATGTCCCGACATCGGCTGCTCGCTCCAGGATGCCTGCGAGACGTGCCTGAAACCGCTGATGGCCGATTGTTATGACAAGGGAGGCTGGAATGCCGCCTGCGTGATCGCCTGTCGCGACAACTGTCCGAACGACGACATGCGCCCATGCACCAGCTCGCAGCAGCCGGTCAACGACTGGTTCGCCCTTCTGGACGCGGGCATGAACGTCGCGATTTCCGGCAACTCGGACTCGCACAAGACTTCGGCCGAGGTCGGCTACCCGCGCAACATGATCCAGTCGTCGACCGACAAGCCGCAGGCGATCGACCGGGACGAACTGAACCGCAACGTGAAGGCGGGTCGCAGCATCGTCACTTCCGGTCCGATGGTCGACTTCGAGATCCTGGACGAGAACTCGGGTGCCGTGGGTGGCCTCGGCGACACCGTCGAGTCGCCGGACGGCAAGCTGTTCGCCAGGATCCGGGTTCAGACTCCATCCTGGTTCCGGATTGACACGATCGAGATCTACAGGAACTCACAGCTTGAACGCCAGATCCGCGTCAACTCGAAGCCCGAGGACATAGTGGACTTCGACGACGTCATCGAACTGGATCGCCCGGCCGTGGACTCGTGGTACGCGGTGCTGGTGAAGGGCCTGGGACAGGAATCCTTCATGACGCCGGTCTACAAGCGCAGCCCGTACGGCAACATCCTGATCATGACGGTCATCTCGCTTGGCGCCCAGGCGATTCTGGCGAACTTCGATTCGCTTCTCAGCGATCCCGGTATCCAGTCTCTGCTGGACATCGCGGGTTTGTCGCTCGACAGCGCCCTCAGTTCCACCGAATGGCCGGACAGCATCCCGCTGCTGCCGTTCGCCGCAACCAACGCCATCAGGGTCGACATCGATGGCGGCGGGTTCAAGGGGACCCGCGCCGTGGACGCCGATACCGATGGCGAATGGGATCTTCCGCCCTTCTGCTCCAAGCCGTGCGAGACGACCGCGGACTGTGGATTGAACCAGGAGTGTTCACCCAGACGCGACAACGGCGAGATGACCTGCCGCATTCCGGCAAACCTGGCCTGCGGGCTCTGATTCACCAAAAGGGGATGCCATGAAACTGCATTTCACCGCCGCCGTGATCGCGGCCCTGTGTTTGCCATTGCCCGCGCTTGCATGGGAGGCATCGGTCGTCCCATCGACCCGCAAAGTGGTGCCGACGTCATCGATCGAATACGAAAAAACCACGTCGGCGAACCTTGCCGGATGCCGGAACGAGTGGGAGGCATTCCAGATCGTTATCGGTGCTCCGGAACCGGCGTCTGGAGTCAACGTCACTGTTTCCGCGCTTTCGGACGGCAACGGTAACGACATCCCCGCTTCGGCGTTCACTCTCTACCGCGAATGGTTTCTGAATGTGGTCAACCCGTCCGGCTGGGGATTGGGAGTCCCGAACCACGAAAGGGTGGCCGGATTGTATCCGGATCCTCTGATTCCTTTCGTGGATCCGTATTCGGAAGAAACCGTCCCGGTCGCGGCGCCGTTTGACATCACGGAATCTGCTCCAGGCCTGGCGGTCGTGTGGGTGGACGTCCGCATTCCGGCCGACGCAGTGCCGGGAATCTACACAGGTACCGCTACGGTGACCGCGAAGGATCTCCCCGATCTGACCATTCCCGTATCCCTCGAGGTCTGGGAACTGGATATGCCGCTTGAACGCAACGTCGGAACGGCATTCAGGATGTCCGAAAGCCAGGTTCGACGGTATCACGGCGGCAAAGATCCAGAAAATACGGACGAAAACCTTCCCGACATCGTCCGGAACTACTATGTGGCAGCCCACGACCATCGCGTGGATCCGACCGGTTTCACCGGCCCGGTCGCTTTCAATTTCGACGAAACCGGCAGTCTTCTGGAAGTCGACTGGACCGAATACGACGCCTACATGACGCCTTATGTCGAAGGCGGGTACTTCCCGGATGGCGTCGGAGTGGCCCGTTTCGATGTCGGGCTGTTCGGGCCCGGTCGCGGCCGCAGCATGACCGACGACCAGTACAAGCAGGCGTCGTCGGCACTGGCGAATCACCTGGACGAAAAAGGCTGGATGCACAAGGCCTGGGTATACGCCAAGGATGAGCCGTGGCTGGTCAATCCGTTAGAACAGGGTAGCACGCAGGAAGACGCCGACGCAGAGATGGCCTTGGTCGCCGCCGATTCACAGCTGCTTGTCGAGGGCAATATCCTCTGGAAGGGCAAGGTACTGGTGACCGGCCCCTCCTGGGAGCAGGCCAAGCCCTGGGTTGGAATCTGGTGCCCGGTTCATCCTATGTTCGGAAAATGGTGGTGGACCGATCGCGACTACCCGGGACGCGGTGACTACGACGCGCACATCCAGGCCGGCGGCGAACTCTGGTTCTACAACTGCAATGCCAACGTTCCGCCATTCGCGGGATACGATATCGACACCAGCATTGGTTACGAACCCAGAATCCTCAAATGGGGCTCATGGTTCGAAGGCGCGACCGGTTACCTTTACTGGCGGCAGCTCTACTGGGGGTATTTCGATCCATGGCTCGATTGGCAGTCCATCGAGCATTTCAGCGCTCTGTTCGCCCGCAACGGTGACGGTCTGCTGATGTACCCTGGCGACGGCAACGGGTATCTGCTTGACGACAACGACAACCCGGTCGAGCCCGGAACTCCGGAGTGGTTGCACATCGACGGACCGGTCGTCAGCTTCAGGATGAAGCAGATCCGGGAAGGACTAGAGGACTGGGAGCTCTTCATCCTGGCGGAAAAGGCGGGCCTCGGAGACTGGACCAGGGCCGAGGTCGCCCGCGCCTACAGCAGTTTCGGCGCCGTCACCGAACAGGACTGCTCGAAGGAATTCTATTACTGCCCGGACAGGGAACCGTGGACGCTGGATGAATCTGTGTTGTTCGATGTCCGTTCCCGGGTGGCGGCAAAACTGCTGTTCACCATGTACCCGGAAAAATACACTGATCCCGACGCCCCGATAGTGTCGGAGGAGGTCGGCGACGACATCCTTTCCAGCGAAACCATGCCGGCGGACGCGGCCATAGCTGACGAAGGAGACCTCCAGGAGGTGTCAGACGCCACAACTCCGGGCGATACTGCGGCAGATACTGACACGGACGATGTCAAGCCGTCTGGAAACGGCTGTGCAGCCACAACTTCGAACACAAATCCGCTGACATGGTTGATCCTTGCGTTGTGCCTGATTGCGACACGGATTCCGGCCATGCGGCGCATTCGCGAAAAGCGTGCATCATCCAATTATTTCGACAGAAATATGCAATAATACTTCCAGTAAATATGAATCCGTTATATAACGCCCGAAAGCCGGAAAGTGGCAGGGGATGTCAGCAAGTCCAGGCCACATGTTGTTGCCTTTATTGAGATTTCTGGCTTCTTACTGTTTTTTGTTCTTCCAACCAAGCACAGGAGGTGCAATGTGCCAAGGAGAAGAGACGAAGACCTGCTGAAGGATGTAGGCAAACGGCTTGCCAGGATCCGCAAGGATCGCGGCTGGACACAGGAACAACTGGCGGACAAGATCGGCATCGCCCCAGTAACTCTGTCCCGACTCGAAACGGGTGCCAGGGCGATGAGTCTATCTTCCCTTTCCACGATTGCCAGGACCCTCGAAGTGGGACTTGGCGACGTGCTTGACACGGCGACTCCACCTCCGGCACAGCACATTCCTCCACGTGAGAACGAGATGCTGCGCCTGTTCCGCGACCTGCGGCAGGAGCGCCAGGAACTCATCCTGCGCATCGCTCGAGAACTGGCGAACTGACGACGAAAATCGCCGCTGGCGCCGTGGTTGGATGACTGCGTCCGCAGTGTCAATATGGCGCCCGACGGTATAACATCACAAATGGAAGTCGCTCCGGCTTGGTGTCGAGGTTTGCCTTGACGGAAACCATCATTGTCGGCGGCGGGCCCTCCGGTATGATGGCGGCACTGTCCTCGTCGCTTTCGGGCAGCGGCGTCACCATCCTTGAGCATTCGGCCGCGCCGGGAAACAAACTGCTGCTTTCCGGCGGCGGACGCTGCAACTTTACCCATGCGTGCGAGGCAAGGGACATCGTCCGGCTGCTGGGGAAAAGGGGGCGTTTCATAGGACACGCGCTGGCCGCCCTTGACCCGGCCGCAACCAGGAACCTGTTCGCCAGGCTCGGCGTGCCATCGCGAATCGAGGCCGATGGACGGGTCGTGCCGGTATCGGAACGCGCCACCGACGTGCGTTTGGCACTTACCGACGCGCTTTCCCGGGAAGGCGTCAGGATCCGTACCGGTGTCGACGTGACCGGAATCGAGCGAGTCGGCGACCGATGGCGAATCCTGACTACCGCACAGCAGTTCGAGGCGGACCGCGTGGTGCTCGCCACGGGCGGCATGTCCTTTCCCTCGACCGGCTCGGACGGTTCCGGGTACACACTCGCGCGGTCGATCGGGCATTCCGTGGTTCACCCGGTACCGGGAGAAGTCCCCCTGCTGACGACCGGCTTCCATCTCGACCGGCTCCAGGGCCTGACCGTAGAGGGTGTCGAACTCTCGGTGGTCGGCTGCAAGCTTCCGAGGCGCCGCGGCAGTGTGCTGTTCACGCATTTCGGACTGTCGGGACCGGCGGTTCTCGACATCAGCGCCGACGTCGCCGAGTTGCTGGCTGGCGGCCGCGAGGTGACGCTGCAGATCAACGTACTGCCCGACGTGGACGAAGACTCCATCGCCCAGGCTCTTGACGGAGGGCCGGGCTCCCTGCGCCGACTGATGCCGTCCCGGCTTGCCGCGCTTGTTTATGAGTCCGCGTCTGTCGCAACCGCCAGGGAACGCGTCGAGACGGTCAGATGCCTGAAGGTCAGGATTGCCCGGACGCGCGGCTTTGATCACGCGATGGTAACCAGAGGGGGAGTCTCCCTGACCGAGGTCGACCCCGCGACGATGTCGTCACGCCTGGCGGATGGACTGTATTTTGCTGGCGAGCTGCTGGATCTGGATGGTCCGATGGGCGGGTTCAACCTGCAGACGGCCTGGTCAACGGGTTGGCTGGC
>JAGOFO010000110.1 GCA_017997155.1 Myxococcota bacterium | reverse complement strand
TTTCAATGTTATCCGCGGTCAGACGCGCGAAGAGCCGGGCGGCGGCGTGTTTCACAATTCGATGACGGCGGCCGCGCTCGGCGCCCGTGTTGTCGCATTGACGACGTGCGCCGACGAGGACCGGCACCTGACCGACCGGATGACGCGGAAGGGTGTCGCTGTCCAGTTCTGTCCGTCCGGTCGTTCCACGACAACCATCGAAAACGTCTATCCGGACGAGAACCCCGATTCCAGGCGTTCGCGGCTGATCAATGGCGCCACGCCGTTCGAGGCGTCCGATTTCGAGTCGGTGGACGGCGGGATCGTGCATGTGAATCCGCTGTGGTACCCGCTGTTCTCGACGCCGATCCTGATCGGGCTCCGTGAGAAAGCGGACATTCTGGCCGCGGACGCGCAGGGGTTCCTGCGTAATATCGGACCCGAGGGCAAGATGTACCTTAAGGTGCCGGACGACATTCGCGTTGGATTCGAACTGCTTGACGTTCTGAAGGTCGATATCAAGGAAGCCGGCGCTCTGACCGGTGTCGAGGATATCCACCAGGCAGCCCTGGGCGTGCTGGAGATGGGGCCGAAGCTGGTGGTGTTGACCCACTCCCTGGGCGTGTGCGTCTATGACGGCCTGCAGTTCGTGGATCGGCCGTTCAGACCGTATCCGATGGAGGGGCGCACCGGGCGCGGCGACACATGTTCCGCCGCCTTCCTGTTCGCGATGTCGCGTGGCATGGAACTGGTCGAGTCCGTCGAATTCGCCGCCGAGATCACTTCGAAAAAGCTTCAATACCCAGGCCCATACAGGGGGTAGCTGTTCGCCCGGCGAACTGCGGAGGTCTTTTCCCATGTCCAGGCATCTTCTGGTCATTCTGTCGGCGGCCGTTCTGTGCGGCTGCTCTTCCTCGCCCGACTTGCACGAACTGTGCCCATCAAAGGAACAGTGCGTCCTGCGGTGTCCGCCCGGCACATCAAAGCAGACTGGACAGATAGACGTGTTCTGCGCCACGACGACCGGGGTTCACCACGGCCCCTTCGTCGTCTGGGACAAATCCGGCTCGATCGAGATGGCCGGCAACAATGTCGATGGCGAGATGGATGGCCGCGTCACATCCTGGCATCCGAACGGAAAGGTGAAGCTGGACGCCTCATTCAAGGCCGGCAAAAAGGACGGTCTCTGGACCGCGTTCGACGAGAACGGCAACAAACTGCTTGAGGGCGCGTGGCTCGACGACCAGCAGGAAGGCATCTGGAACGCCTGGTATCCCGACGGAAACCGAAAGGGCAGGTCGGTGTTCAAGGCCGGCCAGAAGCACGGCGACTGGGCGGCGTGGCATCCGAATGGAAACGTGTCGCTGGCGGGCCGGTATGACGTCGATCACAAACAGGGAGTGTGGACATACTACTGGGACAACGGCCGCAAGAAGTCCGAGACGTCATATACATCCAATTTCGAGAACGGGATGGTGAGGTCGTGGCACGAAAACGGTCAGCTCGAACTTGAGGGAGACTCAAGGATGGGCCAGCGTTTCGGAGCCTGGAAAGGCTGGTACGCCGATGGCCGCGTCAGGTTCGAGAAGCAGTACTCCAATGGTCTGGAGAACGGTCCATATCGCGAATACCACCCGAATGGAAACGTTGCGCTTGATGCCGTTTATGTCGAAGGAAAACTGGAAGGCCTTCTGAAGTTCTTCGCGCCGTCCGGTCTCAACCTGCTGACGATGAGTTACCGGCAGGGCAAGCTCCAGGGGCGTTCGATCGGGTATTCGACCGACGGCGGTCTCAGGGTCGAGGTGTTCTACGAGGCCGGCGTTCTGGTTGGGGAACCGAAGGCCTGGGCGACGGACGACAAGGGCCGCTGGAATCAGATCCCGGCTGATCCTGAAACGATAAAGGTCATGGTCAACGCGATGGCCGACCTGCGAGGTCTCGGTTCGATTGCGAACGTGGACGAAATTCAGCTTCCGGACGCGGTCGATCCGGTTCCATAATTGCAGTCAGTCACATAGAAGGGTGTTATCGCAAATGTCATGCGAAAGGGACGGGAGTACGCGGGCAGGTGACGTGACGGGCCCACGGCCGGTGCAGGGCGGGGCCAACCGGAAGAGCGGAAACATCCCGCTGCCGCGCCGTCTGCTGCCCGTTGTTCTGTCGGCCGCCGGAGGGCTGTGCATCCTGCTCAGTTTTCCCCGGTTCGATCTGTACTGGCTGGCATGGTTCGGCGCGGCCTTCATGACCGCCGCATTCCGCGGTCGCGGTTTCAGGCAGGCCTTCGGGCTCGGGATGGTGGCCGGTTTCATCGCGAACATGGGAGGGTTCTACTGAATTTCGAACATGCTGCAGGAGTTCGCCCACATGCCGGTCTGGCTTTCATGGGTGATCACCTGTCTGCTGGTGGCCTATCAGGGGGTCTATTACGCCCTGGCGGCGGGCGTGGCGGCGGCGGCGACCGGAAGATGGCCGCGTCTGCCGTGGCTGGTCGCCTTCCCGGTGGCATACACAGCTTTCGAGTTCATCTATCCGCTGATTTTTCCATGGTATGCCGCCAATGGGCAGCAGCTCTTCTACGCGGTCATTCAGATAGCGGATCTGGCGGGCGCCCCGGTGATCTCGTTCGTGCTGATGTTTGTAGGCACCGCCATCGGGGAGGCCTGCCTGGCCATTGTCACACGCAAGCGGTTCCCGAAGGCAGGGACCGTGGCTGCCGCGGCACTGCTGGCCGCGGTGCTGGTATATGGAATGGCGCGCATCGCGACGATCGACGACAGGGTCGCTTCGGCCCCGACGATTCGGGTCGGCCTGGTCGAGGCGGACGTTGGAATCTGGGACAAGGAGGCGAAGAATACCGACGGGACGCCCTTGAGCCGAGGCGAGAAGAACGGACGGCTGCTTATAAACCTGATCAGGCATCAATATCTGTCGGCGCGTCTTGAGGCCGAACACCATCCGGACCTTATCGTCTGGCCAGAGACCGCGTATCTGCCGATGAAACATGTCTATGTGAAACGTCAGGACGCGGAAGAAGTCCACCCGGAAGACGATGCGTCTGACGGCGTTTCGCCCGGGCTTCCTGATGCCCTGATCAGGGACGGATATGTGCGGGCCTGGCCGATTCCTTCCGATTCCAGTCGGCTTTATGTGTCATCGGCGCCACTGCCTTCAGCAGGGTCGCCTGAAAGACCTCTGAACGGCGTCAAGGCGGACGAGGCAGTGGCGCTGGCCGACCGCAACGCGGCGATCAGGGGGTTCGCCACGCCGCTTCTTTTCGGCAGCTCGACGGTGGATCCGGCTGCACCCGCGGACAGGCGGCTTCCAGGTTTCAATTCGGCGATTCTGGCCGCTGCCGATGGCAGTGTCCTGGGCGTCTACCATAAGACCAGGCTGCTGATCTTCGGTGAATACCTGCCTTTCGAGAAGTATTTCCCTTTCCTGAGGAAGCTCTTTCCCGAGGCGGGCGACTGGACGCCCGGTCACGGCCCGGAGATCTTCCGGCTGGGCGACGCAAGGATTGGCGTCTCGATCTGCTACGAGGATCTTCTGGCCGGATTCCATCGTGACATGTTCGCGCTGGGCCCCAATCTGCTGGTCAATATCACGAACGACGCCTGGTTCGGAAAGACGCGCGAGCCCTGGCTGCACCTTCAACTGGCCGAGTTGCGGTCGGTCGAAACGCGCATGTTCATGGCGCGTGCGACCAATACCGGTATTTCCGCGTTCGTGGACCCGGTCGGACGCAGGATTTCGCACACATCGATGGATGATCCCGAGATTCTGGTGGCGGACGTCGGGCTGACCGCCGAGCGTACTGTCTACATGAGGATCGGGGATGCCTTTGCGTGGGCCTGTTGCGTATTCACTCTGGGGCTGATCGCGGTGGCCGTCATCGGGCGTCGGCGTTCTTCTACTTCATAGTCTCTCTGGCGCCCTTCTGTTCGACCAGCGTGCATTCAGAGATCCACGGGTGCAGTTCGTTGTTCACCATGGACCATGCCAGGGCGTATCCGTCGCCCGGCGCGCACATGAATCCGTGGCCCTTCTTGGCGATGTTGTGCCAGAAACCGGTCGGCCCGGGCAGCTTCTGGCCGCCAAAGTCGCCGCATGGCCCGATAAGCGGGATCCCGGACTCGCGTCCGACGTAATGGTGCGCCGCGTGACGTACGATACCGACGTCGGCGAAGGCCGGCTGGACTTCCAGCATCGATCTGGCCATCCGCGGCATGAACTGCGCGTGGGACTTCGTGTTGTATCCCTTGAATGGGTTGTCCGGACTGTAGCAGGCCACGATCTCGCCTTCCTCGCCATCCGGTTCCATCCGCTTCTGCTGCCAGTAACCGGACAGGGTCGGGTGGTACGAAACGACGAGTGTGTCCATCCAGAACGGCAGCTTCTCGGTGATCATCGAACCGTGACGCTCGATCCAGAAGCTTTCGGTCAGGTCGAATCCGACCATGCCGGAGACTCGGAGCGAGTAAGGTCCGGCCGCGTTCACGACGTGCTCGCACGCGATCCTGGTTCCGTCGCTTAGGATGACCGACTCTACATGACCGCCGTCGAGTGTGACGTCGATGACCTCGCGCCCGACCATGAACTCGACGCCCATGGCGCGCGCGTCTTCGGCGAACCGGTAGGTCGTCAGGAACGGGTTTGCACCGCCTGCTTCCTCGAAGAAGATTCCCAGTTTGACCTTGTCCGCGTCGATGCCGGGCACGTAGTGATCCAGTTCGGTCGCGGTTGTCAGGAACTGGTACGGAACCTTGCCTTCATCCCAGATCATCGTTGCCTGACGGAACGACTCAGCCTGGGCATCGTCGTAGGCCAGATAGACGTATCCTCCCTGGAACCAGCCGATCGACTGCCCAAGCAGCTTCTCAGCGTCGCGCATGATCTCGAGACCCATGCGTGAACGGGCGACCTTGTTGGCGCCCGCGAAACCGGTGCGGAGACCGCCGAGGCACGTGCCGGTCTGTCCTGCGGCCAGAAACTCCTTTTCTACCACCACGACATCGGTCCAGCCCATCCTGGCCAGGTGCCACGCCGTTAACACGCCTGTGATTCCGCCGCCGATGACGACGACCTTCTTGCGCATCTCGCGACGGACGCCGTTCTCGCGCCATTCAATTCTGTTCAGATCGCTCATCGAGCGCGTGTTGCGCTTGTCGACCTCGCTCAATTCGGACAGGTCGCCCGGCAAAATCTCCATCCGGGCGGCCTCGCCGATGGTGACGCGCTTGATGGGAGGCCGCGACACGGTCCTTCGCGCGCTCTTGGTCGCCACCAGCGTCGCCTTGTCGGTCACAGCGGTCTGAGCCAGTCGACCCTCGATTACCGAGCGGCAGCCCGAACCGCGGCAGGGACCCATGCCGGTCCGCAGCAGACGCTTCAGCGCGTTGATGGTGGTGTATCCGTCGGCGATGCAGTTTTCGAGCGCCCTTCGCGACACCTCCTCGCAACGACAGATCAGTTCGTCGACCGGTTCGGCGGCATCGGCCGCATCACCTGCGGGCAATGGTTCCACGGGCGGCGGCACCGACCTGACCGAGGCGGCGATGGCGCGCGGAACCTTCAGCGACAGGATCGTGCAGTCGTTTTTCGTCTTGGTGCCCAGCACCCTGGCAACAACCCCCTGCCCAATCGCGTCGCCGTTTTTGTCACACACGGTGACGGACGTTCCGATTTCGGGCGTCGGGAAGAATTCCCATGGGATGCGGACTTCGGACAACGGCCCGTCAGGACCATCTCCAGCGTCGATCTTGACCAGTCTGATCGACCTGCCGGGACAGTGCCCGACGCACTGGCCGCACCCGGTGCATTTGTCCAGGTCCACGTCGGGCGGCTGGTTGATCTTCGCGCCAACCACGATGGCGCCGAACTGACAACTCACCTCACACGGGTTGCACGGGATGTCCTGCGGACAGTCGAGCAGCACCTTGAATCGAGTGGTTTCCTCAACGCCTTCAAGACTGTCCGCCTGTCGGAACGGTTTCAAAACCAGCGGCTCGGGGATTGGCTCGCCTGAGGCCTTCGCCTTTCCGACGCCAAGCTTCTCGCCGAATCTGCCGGACTGAATCGAGGCAAGCAGGTCAAACGCGCCATGCAGGGCGTTGTCGAAATCGGGATGGTGATGTCCCAGGTCCCTGGCGGCTACCAGACCGGCGACGCGGCCTTCCAGGCGCGCGATACTGGCCTCGCCGATCGCCGCGCAGTCGCCGGCGCAGAAGATGTCGCGGTTCGACGTGCGTCGGTAGCGGTCGATCTTAGGCACTTCGCCCAGTTCGGGGATCCATGCGAACTCACAACCGGCCTGCCAGAGCAGTTCGTTCAACGGCGACAGTCCCACGGCCAGGCAGATCGTGTCCACCGCGACCTTGCGCGAACTGCCGGGAATCTCTTTCCAGTTGTCGTCGAGCGCGACGATCTCGGCGGCCTCGACACGATCGGTTCCGTACGCCGCCTTGATCGTGTGTCTTGTCCTGATCGGGACGCCGAGCGCCCGCAGTTTGTTCGCGTGAACGCCGTATGCGCCGATACGGTCGGCGGCCTCGACCACCTCGACCACCTCGATGCCGGCCTGCAGAAGCTGGTACCCGAGAATAACGCCGATGTTGCCCGCTCCCACGATCAGCACGCGCTTGCCCGGCTTGACGCCGTGGATGTTCATGAACGTCTGCGCGCCGCCCGCCCCGATCACGCCCGGCAGGTAATTGCCCGGGAAGGGGATCATCTTTTCACTGGCGCCGGTCGCGACCACGATCTTTCGCGCATGGGCGTAGTTGATCCGATCTCCGTCGCGGAAGATCAGCCAGTTTTCCGGGAAGACGCCAACAACGGTCGAGTTCAGCCGCAGGTCGATGTTCGACTCGCGCACGCGCTGAGTGAGTTGTCTGCCGATCTCAAAACCACGGACCGAGGCGCCCAGCGCCTGGGTGCCGAAGAAATCGTGTGTCTGCAGCTTGAGCTGGCCGCCGGCGTAGTCCTTGTCATCGAACAGGGCGATGCTTCCGACTCCGGCCTCGGACGCCATGAGCGCGGCCTCGAGACCGGCAGGACCGGCGCCGATCACGGCCAGGTCCAGCTTGAGCCCGCCCTGGGAATCGCCGGGAGCGGGTGCGAAATCGGCGGGCTGTCGTTCCGGCAGGCGCCTGAAGAATCCGGC
>JAGOFO010000109.1 GCA_017997155.1 Myxococcota bacterium | reverse complement strand
CGTAGGGGCGAATGACAATTCGCCCTCCCCCGACGGCGAATGTGATTCGCCGCTACGAGGACAGGGCACGGATTCCGGCGTAGGGGCGAACCGCCTGCGCCAAGGCTTCGGCGTGTCACAGGATGACAATTCGCCCTTTCCGGACGGCGAATGTGATTCGCCGCTACGAGGACAGGGCCATTCGTACGGTTTCATACACGGCAGGGCAAATCAGGGGACGGGGGCAGGGGGACTACTGCAGAACTCGCCAGGTTCCGTTGCTGACGCCGGAGGAATTCACGCCAGCGACAAGGTAGATGTATCCGAACGCCCGGGCCAGTCCATAGTAGCCGAGACCGCCGGAGACGGTGGCGTTGGCGCTGGTGCGTTTCTGGCCTGCCAGATCCTTGTATGTCCATCCCGTGTAGCCGGGGCAGCCGAACGACGAGTCGCCCGGGTCGTCAGGTTCCGGCGGCGGACAGTACGGGAAACGCTTGGACTGCGCAATCAGGTTTCCCGGCACCTGACCGAGGTTTTCGGAACCGACGCCCATGAACGAGAACAGGTATTTCTGGTACAGAGCGATGTTGACACCGTGAACCAGGGAGTTGTCGGTGTTGGTCTGGACAGTCCACAGCAGCGACGGGGTCTGGTTCAGTTCCATCAACTCGCCGGTGTACAGGTCGACACCGATCGCCTCGATATCGTTCAGACCGGTGTCGTTGGACGCAAGCACATTGTCATTTCCAAGCATCGCTATCAGGAACACCGGCTCCGGGTCCGGGTCGAGAGCTCGCGCCATACGCGGAATGACGACCTTTCCGCCATCCGGCGGCGGCGAGTCCCAGCCCTGGGTCGGCACGTCCACCAGCCCGTCACAGTTGTCGTCGATTCCGTTTTGCAGGTTCTCCCATGCAGCCGGATTGATCAGAATGTTCGTGTCGTCGCAGTCGGTACCACCGCACGTCGCGTCGAAGAACCCGTCTGAGTCGCCATCGAGGCAGTCCGGTGTCACGGGATCGTCGTCATCCTCTTCTTCGAAAGTGAGGTTGTCCAGCCTGGACTGGGAATTGCCGAGTCCAAAGAAGGATCTGCCGGTGACCATCCTGACCTGCTGGATGCCCGGACCAACAAGCGTGCCATCGTTCATGAATCCGATACGCTCGATGGTATCTTCCGAACCCGAAAGCGACATGAAGCCACTGCGTCCGCCCAGAATGAACAAGGCGCCGGTCACAGCGTCAGGATCCGTCTCGTCGTACTCCGTCTCTACGTAGGTCGCCCTGGCTCCTTCGCGTGCCACGTTCAACTGGATTGGGTTGTCCATGGAATCCAAAATGTAGGAGAACAGCGACAGGCTGCCTGTCGGGAGCGGAGCGATGCCGATCGGTGGATTCCATGAAGGGACAATCGGGGCCAGATCGTCGACCAAATCCAGCGTACCGGCCGGGACCTCGGTCAGGAATTCGAAGGATCCACCCGAAGACGAGCGGTAGACACTGTATGATTCGGCCCCGGGAACCTCGGACCAGATCAGTGATACGGTACCGGTACCACCGGGAACGATCACGTCGTGCTGCCCTCCGGGAATCGATTCGAATCTGTTTGAACCGTTCACTGTCGTGATGCTGGTCACGACGTATGAATACTGAGCCTGCACGAGAGATCCCGGGTCGTCCGGGTATGCCATCGAATCCAGACCTGAAGGTGAAGGTGTAAGCACTCCAATGCCGTCGTCATGGAACGACCGCGTTGTTGAAGGAAGCATCCATGCAATCGCCATTTCCTGCCCGTAGGTACAGTTTGCCGCCGGACACCTGTAGATGTTGTAGGCGACAGCATCCTGAACCGGTTCCCAGGATATGGAAAGCATGCCGCCGGATCCCCGGTAGGAAACAGAACTTGACGCAAGTGTCTCGCCGGCCGTGGTCACCGCCGAAACTCGATAGAGCCAGCGACCTTCCGGAAGAAGTCCTCCATCGATCTCCTCGCTGGGCGGGCGGACTCGCGGTGCTCCGGAACCTGTCAGCATCCTGGTCATCTCAATGGAGGTGACGGCGGGGCTTTCTATTTCAGGATTGCTTCTTCCGCCGGCAATGATCAGTGCCCTGCCGATCCTGGTGGTCGCCGCGCCGGAACGCGGTTCATTCATGCGGTTGGTAATACGTTGGCCGGTTATCGGGTCGGTCTGGGTCGGAATGAACCAGTTTCCAGGTGCCCCGTTTGGGCTGACCTGGCTGATCTCGACGTCGTCGATCGGAACGCCGGACGCGTCCAGTCCGCCCGTGACAACGAGGAAACCATGTCCCATTCCGTCGATCATCGCATCCAGACCATGCTGCCATCTCGGGATGTGCAGCGTTGACCCCATTGCCTCGAAGGTCGTAAGTGAGCCCGGGGAGTTGTTCGAGACTTGGTAGAAATAGAAGATGTCGAACTGCTGATCCGGGTTTGTGACCTTGACCGGGTAGATACCCGCGGTCAGGCCGGCGGGAATGACCGCGCCAAGTACGGAACCCTCGGTGACAACAGTCGTCGTCAGGAGAAGGTCGCCCGTCGGGGAAAGGAGCGAAACCTGGGCGCCTTCCAGGAAGTCGGTGCCGGTCACCGTCATGTTCACGTTGGCAGCGTTTCCGGATCTAGCGGGAGAGATCGCGGTTATCGACGGAGGGGCGATATCTGAGATCCTGAACGGAAGCGACCAGAAGCCGGCAAGTCCATCCGGATTGACGACCCAGAACTCGTAGTCGCCGACTGGAATCTGGTTGGTTCCGGCTTGAACGACAGCGGTCAGGGTAGTCGCGTCAGCGACTTCGACGTAGCTGCATTCCCAGGCGTTCCCGTTCCCGTTTAGAAAGACAGAGGCTCCTTCCATGAAACCGGTTCCTGTCACCGTTACCATCCGGTCGCGTCCGGTCTTGGCTGTATCCGGCGTCACCCCGGAGACCGTTGGAGATTTCCCGCCAGCTGCCAGGATCCTGAAGCCCACCAAGCTGTCCTTCACTACTCCATCCTGAATCAGTTCGACCTGGTAATAACCGCGGATCAGCCCGTTGGACGCTTCAAACGATGCCTCGATGCTGTGGCCGGATGCGTCCACGTTTACAGTCAGCGGATACGCCTCGTAGCCCTGCGTCAGAACGTTGTTTCCGGCAATTCGCGCAGTCATGTCCGGGGTCATGCCAGTTCCGGTCATGGTCAGGGTGAAAGCGGTGTTTTCGACCGCCGACATTGGGACCACACCATTGATCTCGATCGGTTCAGGTGGAACCAGCGTGTCATGTCCGGGATCCTGGGTCAGGTCCTCGGTCGAGGAATCGGGTACTGACGTTTCAGGTTCCGCCAGGTCTTCTGCAACGTCCTCGACGGGAAGATCCTTCACCGTGTCTTCAGCGGTGTCGTCTTCCGCGTCAGCGACTGTGTCCGAAGTGCTTGAGTCCTGTCCGACCTCGTCGACACCGGGATCCTCCGTCAGGTCCGCGGTCGTGTCGGACCCTTCGTCGGAGTTGGTGTCCGGCGCCGTATTCTCGTCGGTTGCCGTGTCAAGCCCCGTCTCGGGTCCCCCGTCGGGGACATGCAGATCCTGCCCGGCGTCCGGAATCAGATCATGAACACTGGTATCCTCAAGAACATCCAGGGTATCGAAGGTGTCCGGACCGGAGTCCGCGATGCCGATATCCTGACCTGGATTCTTTTCGTCGCCACAGCCGGCTGTCAAAACGGCAACGAGCGTCGCGAACATAAGGGCTCCAAGCTGCCTTTTCATGATTTACCTCGCGGTTTTCGGTCCTGCCGTCCAATCATCAGAGAATCGAAAAGTTGTCCTTCGCCGCCACTCCGACGTTGCCTGCCGTGCCGGGGGCGCCAACAGACGCGCCGCCCATTCCGCCATTGCCTGCCCTGCCAGTTTCACAGGTCATGTCAGCCGCGTAGCCTTCAAGGCTCAAAGCGGACGTCGTCGAAACGTGCAGGCAGAAGCTCGGACCGCCACATCCGCCGCCACCACCTCCGCCGTTTCCGCCATCGCCGCCATTGCCGCCCTTGCCGCCACCAGGAGCGCAGAAGGTCATGTAGCTGCCGGCGCCATCGGCACCGCCGCTTCCGCCCTTTCCGCCAGAGCCGCCGGTGCCACCGGTACCGCCGTCACCGCCGTTTCCACCGTTTCCGGCGCGGACGCTGTTGGTCTTCATTATCGGAAGGGAAGTGAGCGCCACGTCCTGAACCACGAATATTCCGAACGCGCCACCGCCGGAAAAGCCGGCCTGGCCGCCTGAACCCGGGCACGCCCCGCTGCCGCCTCCACCACCGCTGCCGCCGAGGTCGGTGTATTTTGCGTCGGCCCCGGAACATGCGGCATCCGTTTCGACACCGCCACCGGCACCGCCACCGCCGCCACCTGTGCCAGCCACGCCCATTACACCACCGCCGGCCGATGCCGGTACCCATAGTCCGTCGACGATTGCGCCCTGGGTGTCGGCACAACCGCTGCCTCCGTTTCCGTTCAATCCATCCATGCCGTCCGATCCAGGCAGACCGGCGCGGGGAAGGCTGGAGGGAGGCAGAACACAGTTCGCGCAACCACCTGTGTCAGGGTCGATCAACTGGTCATATCCCGGGTTGCCGCCCGTGGTCGGTCCGAGCGGCCCGACTCCCGAATAGCCGGTGGTGCCTTCCGTCACGGTCTGTGTGTACGGGAATGTCGGGTTCAAGCCGGCGGCGGCATCCTCGTCAAAATCGGGGCAGACCGACGTGCCGCCAGCACCGCCGTCGGTCGGAACCTCACCGCAGGTGCTGATTCCACCCGTCCCGCCATTAAGCGTGTTCGCGATACAAGTAGTTCCTGTGTCGATAGCCGCAAGACCTTGAGTGCCGTTGATACCGTCGTTACCTTCGGTACCGACCGCTCCGCGGGTTCCAGCCGCGCCGTCGCCAGATATGACTCGGTTGTTCGACAGTGTCAGTCTGGAGTCGCAGTTCCTGACGTAGACCGCGTATGAACTGGAACCAGGAGCCGTCGCGTCAACGCCGTAGATCGTGAACCCGTCGAGTGCCGATGCCGGACCGACATCGTTGATTCCATCAGCCACGACCGCCATCCCGCCCCGTGGCGCCATTATCACGGATTCGTACAGGCGCGCGTCGTGTTCAAGAAAGTCAGGACTGTATCCGCCGAAAACCGAAACGCCAACGCCCAGAATAACGGTTTCTTCGTAAACGCCGGTCGCCACATAGACCTCGGCAAGCCCTTGCAACAAAGCGGCGTCGATCCCCGCGCCGATGGTTCTGAGCGGGCTGTCGATGGTTCCGTCACCGAGATCGTCGCCACTGCGGGACACGAAAACACCGCCGTCGAGCGACCCGTCGATGCCGTCGCAGTCCGAGTCTATGCCGTCAGGAAGATCGGGACCCTCGACGAAACGACACTCGCATCCGTCGATAAGCTCGCCGTTGACGTTGAACCAGCCTTCGTCGCAGCCAATCGAGCAGTATGGAACCACGCCGTCCGTGACGCATTGGCCGTTGCTGTTCGGATAAGAGAGCACGCCGCAGTTGTTGAAGCACGCGCCGCAGTTTTCGAGGCTGGTGAACGCGCCGGATACGGGATCCTTGAAGTCCTCGTCTATCTGGCCGTCGCAGTCGTTATCCAGCCCGTCGCAGGATTCGTCGGGAAGGTTGCATTCGCTCCACTCTCCGGCGGCGCAGGTCTGCAGGCCGAGGCATGTGATCGTGCTGAAGTCTTCGCCCTGCCAGATCACCTGACACGATCTGACCGCGTTCGGGTTGTCCTCGCCGCAGCCGCAACGGCCGGTGGTCGGAACACATTGACCCGGGAACTCGCCTTCCGCGAGCGTCGTGTCACAGATGTATCCGGTCGGGCAGGAGTTGCCCTCGCCACACGGAACAGCGCAGTAGGATCCATCTTCAAAGCTCAGGCATTTTCCACCTTCGGCAAGGCACGCAGTGTCCTCGACGCACGGCATGCAAAGCGTGTTCATGTTCGAGATGCACTGAAATTCGTTGACCTTGTGGAAACCTGGCGCACAACTGGCGACGACGCACTGCGGTGATGCGAAGGCTCCGCTGCATTTCGCCACCGCGTTTTCAAGGGTTCCCTCGCAGTTTCTTGAGCATGCCCCACAGGCATGATCACTCAGGTAACGGTTGTCGACCTTGAAGTCCTCGTCCGTCTCGCCGTCGCAGTCGTTGTCGATGTAGTCGCACTCCTCGACCATTGGCGTGCGCGCGTCGCAGACCCAGCCAAGCGTCCCGAGACAGCGTTCGGTGCCGGCGCACACGCCCACGCCTTCTATGTCGGCCTGGCAAGCGCGCGTTGGCTCGAAACCGTCATCTGGAACCCCGTTGCAGTCGTCGTCCAGACCGTTGCAGGTCTCCTCGACGGGAGTAGGCGCGTTGCATTCGCTCCAGCCTGTGGTGCCCGAGCAGGTCTTGAGGCCCGAGCATGATCCCTGTTCGGTGGTTACCGAACATGGCTTCACGACTCCGTCCATCCCCGTGCGGCAGTCACACGCGCCGGTCAACGGGACGCAGAATTTTTCCGTGCCGCCAATCGCGACGCAGTCGAATCCTTCCTGACATCCGCTGGAGTCCACACAAGGCGTGGTGCAGAACGACGCATCGTTGTAGGTCACGCATCGGCCATCACCACACTGACCGTCCACGGTGCAGGCATCGCAGACCGGAGTGGAATCCGGGACGCAAATGAAGATCACATCCGGGGCGGTATTCGCGACGGAGCGGCAGGAAAAACCAACCGGGCAGTCGGCCATGCACGTGACCGTACAGATCGGCCCCAGGCTGCTGGCGACACAGAAATTGCTGTCGCAGTCTTCGTTGTCCTTACATGGATAGCCCAGTCCGCCCGGTTCGATGACGGAGTCCTCGACCGCCGTATCCTCACGGGAATCCTCGTCGATTTGCTCCGGGGTGGTGTCTGGAGGTGTTACGACTTCTTCGCTTTAGCCATTGTCGTTCACGTCCGGAATGTAAAGGTCGGGTTGGTTCCCGCCATCGCCACATCCGGCAGGGGAAAGGAGGTAGAGCGCCAGCACAACGGTGGACATAACGTATCCAGATGATGGCAGTCCAGACTTCTCGTTCTTCATCGACGCTTCCTCCAAAAGGGCCAGGTTGTCACAACATCCCGAGTACGTGCCCGGGACGAAACGGCACTTTGTCATCAGCTAGAGTACAGCTTTCCAGGCTCGCGCAACAGTCCCGGATTCCA
>JAGOFO010000108.1 GCA_017997155.1 Myxococcota bacterium | reverse complement strand
TCCTCGAAGCCCGGTTCGGTACATTTCAACCCGCCGTGGACTCGGATTTCGGCAACGCGACCCCGTTTGAGGACGTGTTCGGCGACGGCATGTTCCTGATGACCCAGCTCGAGTTCGAGTACGAGATCTGGAACAAGGTAGGTATCATCGCGGTCGGTATCACCGCCGGGTATTCCCGGATGGCCGGCAGCGGCATCAATCCGTCCGACGGCACGGCTGCGACAGATGGCACTGCCATGAATGTCATGCCTCTGTCGGCTCAGCTCGTTTACAGGTTTGATTACCTGGCCCAGCGCTATAATGTTCCGCTCGTGCCGCATGTGAAGGCCGGCCTCGACTACTGGATATGGTGGATCGAGGACGGCGTCGGCGACGTGGCTGTCGTCAATGACGGCGGCAATCCCAAAAAAGGCTATGGTGGAACGTGGGGTGGCCACGTCGGTCTCGGTATCGGCTTCCTTCTTGACTTCATCGCGCCGCGGATGGCACAGACCTTCGATGTCGACGTCGGCGTGAACAATTCCTACATCTTCTTCGAATACAACTGGGCCTGGATCAACGATTTCGGGGTCGGCGACAGGATGAATCTCTCCAGCGGGAGTTTCATCGGTGGCCTGGCCTTCGAGTTCTAACCGTATATTCCGAGGGCGTCGATGGAGCCGAGCGATTTCCAGCAGGCCGGCGTACGCCCACGCATTGCCGTGGTCGTTCCCGCCTTTAATCCCACGGACAGACTGTTGTCGGTTCTTGGTGGCCTGCCCCCGTTTGTCGACATTGTCGTGGTGGTCGACGATGGATCGAAGTCGCCCGTCTCGGTTCCGGCCGACGCCTGTGCCAGAACGACAGTTGTCGTGAGGCACGACAGGAACCGCGGGGTCGGCGCCGCGATCGTTACCGGATACAGGGAATGCCGGGCCCGCGGCATCGAGATCGCGGTCGTTATGGGTGCGGACGATCAGATGGACCCGGCCGATCTGGGGAGACTGATTGAACCCGTTGAGTCTGGCGCGGCCGCGTATGCCAAGGGCGACAGGCTTTCTCATCGCGACTGCGGAACATCGATGCCGCTGGCGCGTCGATTCGGGAATTCCTGCCTTACCTTTTTGACCAGACTGGTCACGGCTCTTCCTCTTGTGGACTCTCAATGCGGTTACACGGCAATCAGGGTTTCCTGCCTTGACCGCCTTCCGCTGGAGCGTCTTTATCCCAGGTACGGTTTTCCCAACGACATCCTGGCCGCCTTGTCCGGCGCCGGTCTTCCGGTCGTGGATGTGGCGGTTCGTCCCGTCTATCGTGACGAGCCCTCCGGCATTAATCCGGGAACCGCAGCCCTGGTGTATCCGCTGATTCTGGTGAGATCGGTATTCACCAGGCTAATCGCCTGGTCTTACCGGTTTCGGAGCCAGTCGACCTGAGGTGACCGGATGCGGATTCTGATGCTAACCAGTTCCTGGCCGCTTCAAGACGATGACTACCGTGGGTGTTTCGTGCGCGAGATGGCGCTGGAGCTTGCCAGGCGGGGCATCTTTGTCGATGTGGCTGTTCCGGCCACTGCGGGCGGCGCAGGCAGGGATACCCTGGCCGAGGGGGCCGTTGTGGTTCACTGGCTGCCATCGGTCATCCCGGTCAGGTCGGCCGCCTTCCATGGACACGGGATCGAGACCAACCTTCTGCATCATCCCTTTTCAGCCTTTTCGCTGCCTCCGGCGCTGCTGGCCTTCGCCACCGAGTGTTCGGTGATTCTGCCTTTCGTTGACGCCATCGTGTCCAACTGGGTGATCCCGATGGGCGCGGTCGGGGCGGCGCTTGCCGGAGTGTCCGGGCTGCCGCATCTGATCATCGCGCATTCCGCTCCCCCGGCCGTTTCGCGCCTGCCGGTCCTGTCGTCGCTCACGCGCAGGACCATTAAGGGAGCGGCCGGAGTGGCCTGCGTCTCTGAATCCGTCATGCGCAAGACCTCAGTCGTGGCAGGTCCCGGATTTGACCGCGTGGCATCGGTGATCCCGTTGGGAGTCCACCTTCGTCCATTTGTTGACTACCGGGAGTCTCGCGCCAGCGGCGGGTCGGGTCTTCAGGTGCTTTTCGCGGGCCGGCTGGTTCCCCTGAAGGGGGTGGATCTGCTCATTCGAGCCGTTGCCGGCGTGCCGGGATGCTCACTGACCGTTGTGGGTGACGGGCCGGAACTGGATTCGCTGCGGACCATCTCGACCAGAGCCGGGGCGCGCGTGGCCTTTGTCGGCAGACTCCCCGGCGACCGACTTCGCGATTTGATGTGCGGGGCTGACGTATTGGCTGTTCCATCGCGCAGGGGATTGCTGGGACGGGAAGAGGGCATGCCCAGGGTGATCGCCGAGGCGTGGTCGGTAGGCCTTCCGGTCATTGCATCCCGGACCGGCGGAATGGTGGATGCGATCGAATCATGCGGCGCCGGACTCCTGTTTGGAGCGGGAGACATGGAGGGGCTGAGGGACTGCCTGACAAGTGTTTCCCGTGATCGCGCTCGTCTGTCTTCACTCAGGGAACGGGCAGTTCAGGCAGGTATTTCGCTTTCATGGGAAAGCGTGGGTGAGCGCTGGGCTGACTGGGTTCGCTCGGCCTTGAACGGTCGCGTCTAAACTGTTACCGTTTCTGGCGTTTCCGGCATGCGTCATGCTGATTGAAGTGGGTTATTGATGGTCTGTCCGTCGAAGAGTAATGCCTTGCCGTTACGCGTGCTGATTCTCTGTCTGAGTCTTTCGGCGACGGTGGGGTGCGACTACCTGTTCCCGGGCATGCCTGACTACTCCGGCATGCCCGACATAGCGATTCCGGATATATCAGGTCTGGACATTCCGGACGTCCCGTCGCTGGAGGACTCCGGCGAGGTCTCATGCGCCAGGAACTGTTACGATCGCGTATGTGGCCCGGACGACTGCGGTGGAACCTGTGGAACATGCCCGTCCGGAACGGTGTGTTCCCTTGATTATTCGGTCTGTCTACCTGAACAGGCACTGCGTCCCGATGGTTCTTCCTGCGGCCAGACCGCTTCGTGCACTCCGACGCTGCCTGATCCCTTCGTTCCCGGATCCGTCTATGAAAATCCCGACTGGCCTGGATGTCTTGACCATCAGTGCCAGGGTCTTGTCTGCGATCAGGGTATGTGCTCGCGTCCATGCGTTGTGCGAAAGGACTCCAGCGTCAACGGCACAAGCATCGCCTCTCGCGACTACATCGAGGACAGCACTGCGGGAACCGATTGTGTGGTGGCCGCGGGATCCGCCTACGAGGGCGATATGATGTGCGTGGGACGGCGGAAGTCCTGGGAGGGCGACCTTATCGGGGTCTGTCGTCCCGCGTCGTCCTTCACTCCATGCAACCCCTCGGACAACTGTCCCGGAACCGAGGAATGTTCCTATGTCCTGCTTCCGCATGGGCTGGAGCGTCGATGCGTGACGCCGATAACCGGGGGCGGTTTCGCGCAGGAGTGCGGTTTTGACCCTTTCCTGGGTGACACGGTGCTTTGCGAATCCGGCCTCTGTTCCGAGGCAGGGTGCACAAGACCATGCGATCGCGACGATCAGTGTCTGGTGCCGGGGTACCAGTGCGTCTCCGGTGTTTGCGCCGGCGGCCTGAAGACATGCTCCGGGGATACGGAATGCAGCCCCTGGGTCTGCGGTTCCAGTGTCGATATCATGGGTATCGCGGCATCGGCATGCGAGCCACGCCGTTGTTCGGGCGACTTCGATTGTCCGGGCGAAGGGTATTACTGCGCAACGGCCATTGAACAGGACATCACCGGCGCCCTGGTGGCGTCCGGGAGATGTGCTCCAGCCGTGGTCGGGGGCGCCGATGTCGGTGAACCATGCGGAACCCAACCTGGCGGTGGCGTGATACCGTGCCGCAATCGCGACATGTGCGTGGACGGATACTGTTCGGCCAGGTGCCAGACAGATTTTGACTGCTTCATTCATGGCGACCTGCGGTGCGCGTTGAAGCAGGAATCAACCGTGATCGGCTATGTCGCTGGTCAGGATGTCTGGTTTGACGTCGGGTACTGCATTCCGACCGGCTACAGGCCCGAAGGTTGTCGCAACGATTCCTCATGCGACGGGCGCGTCTGCACTCCGTGGGTATCAGATGCCTGGGGGCGCCGCGAGGTATTGACTACCTGCATGGACCCGCCTGCAAACGGCTGGCCGCTTGGAACCGCCTGTGGACGGTACGCGTGGGACGCGGTCTGCCAGGCCAGGTACTGCTTCGGCCAGGACGACGTGTACGGGCTTCCCGGCTGGTGTTCCAGCACATGTGTCGTTGATTCGGACTGCCCTTCCACCACCCCGCTCGGAGTTGACGAGGCCAGGTGGATTTGCGCGGCGATGCCGATCATCGGTGCTGAGAGCCTCCCGCTCGAGGACGACCTTTTCGCCTCCTGGTGTGTCCCTGTTTCAGTCGAAAGTTCGCTGGCCGACTGTTCCGCCACCAGATACTGCGCCGACCAGGGTCAGGTTTGCTCTCCTGTGCTCCGGGCGGGTCCGGGAGTCGAGAACGAGCGTGTCGACTACCTGTGTCTCGCTGCCTCGGACGGACGTGATCCAGGTTACATCTGCGACCCTGCCGGCGATGGATCGGATTGCGCCGGTGGGATCTGTTCACCCTCGGCCATGACTGGGATAGGGTTCTGCAGCGTCACCTGTCTGTCCGACTCGCAGTGCCTTGATTTCGGCGAAAACGTGGCATGCCGCGGGATGCACATGGGTTTCTCCACACAGGGCCAGCCACTGTTCGCGGATGTCTGTCGGATGACCGGCGAGTGCATCGTCTGCGAGAGCGACGCGGACTGTGGCGCCGGCCATCGCTGCGCGAACGTTTCCGGCAGTCTATGGTGGGCCGACACCCGCTGCGTCCGCGAGTGCGATGTTTCGGCCGATTGCGCGGATATCGCCGGGCGGTCGTGCGAAGACGTCTCATCGGGATTCACCACGTCAGGGATACAGATCAAGGCGTGCATGACGCCGGTTTGCTCATAAGGGGGGGCCTTGAGGGCGGTCGTTCAGAGGGTTTCCAGCGCCTCGGTTTCGGTCCGGGGCGATCAGGTCGCGGCCATCGGGCCGGGCCTTATGGTTCTTGTCGGTCTTGGCGTCGGGGACGGTGCCGACGAACTGGACTATCTGGCTCGCAAGATCGTGAGTCTCCGTGTGTTCGAGGATGCCGATGGCCGGATGAATCTCTCCGTTGCCGAGACCGGAGGCGAGCTTCTTCTGGTCAGCCAGTTCACTCTTTACGGAAATACCAGGAAGGGCTGCCGTCCTTCCTTCGTGGACGCGATGCCCGTCGAGCAGGCCAGAGCCTTCTGGCCTCAGGTCGAACGGCGTTTTCTTGAGACAGGCCTGGTGTGCAGGTTTGGCGTCTTCCAGGGTGAGATGTCCTGCACCATCGTCAACGAAGGACCGGTCACCATCATTATCGATTCGTCTGACAGACGCTGACGCGGCGGGGCAGACAGACCTGTCTGATCAACACATTGAATTACAGAACTGAAGCGGGGAAGGTTACGGACTAGTTGGCGGTCGCGGCGCAGTTCAGTTCACCAAGTTCCTTCAGGAATCCCTCGAACCAGACTGCGTCGGTCTGGCGCAGGAACGCCTCGATCTTGTAGAAGTCGTCACGTGTCCTGATGTCGTTCTTGTTCAGGATATCGGTGAAGATCTTTGCGACCTGCTCTTCGGATACGGTCTTGCCCGCGTCGCGCTTGGACTGGACTTCCCGCCTGATGCACTCGAATTCCTTGACCGCGGCGATGTAGTTGATCTTGGCGGTTTCAGGCTTCGGGGCGAGGTCGGCGCCGGGGAAGTCGACCATGTACAGACCAGGACCCTTCTGATCCCAGAACTTCGATTCCCATCCCTCGCCGAGGGCGCCGATACGGGCCTTTTCGCCGGTGAAGTGGAACTTGCGCGGCTCGTAACCGTCACGCGTGATCTCGACGGTGACTTCGTAGGCCGAGATTACCGTGCGCTCTTCGTTGGACTGCTGAATCGGCATGTCCGTGAACGGGAGGCTCTCGACAACCTCTTTTTCCTCGCGCTTGAGGCTCTGCGACTTATTGGGGATGTCGGTGACTTCCGGCGCCTTTGAGTAATCGAACGGCTTCTTCAGGCACGCGAGGACCGCGTCGTCATCCGTACCGAAGGATGAGCAGTCCTTGACGTACTTGTTCTGCTTGATGTCCACGCGCGCATCTTTCGGTGTGTACATCAGGGTCACGCTTCCGTACTTGTTGCCGGTCAGCTCCTCGATGTCGCGGATCTTCTTTTCTTCTTCCTTGGCCTTGGCTTCCTTGTATTCACTGAGCTGGCCGCGAAGGATGTACGTGAACTGTTCCTTCAGGGATGCGTCGCTGACAATCACCAGCAGGCCGATGAGCGCCAGACCGATGATAATCATGATGGCGATAGCCGGGGGCGTCTTGAGGGCCTTCGAGATGGTCATGCTCGACTCGACTTCGTCGGTGACGAGCTGCCTGGCTGCCTTGCGCTTGACCTCTCCAGGAAGAAGGAGTTCCTCAACATCAGAACGATCGGTTCCCTTTACGTTTTCGTCCATATTGCCTCACCCATCAGGTACAGAGTCACAAGTTGTGGAAATTCAGGATAAAAAATACCCTCGCGAGGCAATATATAGGGGAGGTGCCGGTGCGTCAAGGTGAAATTGTCGCGGCTGAGCGATGTTGTTCAAGGGGCCTGTCGCCCGCGCCGGGGCTCGGCCATAACCAGGAAACGTCCCTGATCGAAGGTAACCCTGATTCGGTCGCCGGAACCGAGATTTGACTCGACAAGAACGTCCGTTGCCGGTCTAAGGACATGTCTTGAAACGATATCCTTGATGTTCAGCGACTGGTCGCGTTGCCTGATGTCAAGGATTTCCTCCGCCAGGTTGTCGTCGAGGTCGAGCGCCACCGAGTGTTCGTCAAGGAAAGTGCGGGCCGAGCACTCAAGGATGTGGCGAGTGATCGCAGTCTGGGTCGATGCGTCAGGCGCGTTGAATATCACCACATGATCGACCTCGCGGATGACATCGGCGGGCAGTCGGCGCCTGACCGACTCAACCACCGCTTCCGGCTCGGCCCGGCCGTCGGCCCGACCGAAACCGACTCCCCGTGAAGCTGCCTTGAAAAGATCATCATCCTCAAGGGTCAGCACATGCACCGTGTTTCTGAAGTCCAGTCGCCGTCCAAGCGTGTTGGTTATCGAACCCTCGGCCAGAATCGTCGCCACCATTGCCTGTATGGA
>JAGOFO010000008.1 GCA_017997155.1 Myxococcota bacterium | reverse complement strand
GTCGTGTCCCCGGTGTCAGGCAGGTCGGCATCGGTTTGGAACAGACCCTCTGAAACGAGGTCCGCGGCCCCGGTGTCCGACGTGATCGCGTCCATGTCGACCGCGTCCCTGACGTCGACGTCCAGACGGCCTGTGTCCCCGGTATCGGAACCGCCCGAACAAGACAGGATGACCGCCGACACAAAAAGCATCGCGGCGGCCAGCGCGAGACGGCGTGAAGTCGCTTTACAAACGCAATTGATTCCCGCATCAAAGCAGCCGGAGACAACCCTTCGCATAACTTTCCTGTTCCTTTTCTGGACGTTGTCTATACCGGACATCAGATTTCGTCAACGAGATCGTTTCTGCTAGAATCCGCGACGGAACGACCCCGGCCTGTTCCGTTCTGTTTGACTCTCCGGAGGACACGTGATGAGAAGACTGGCTTTTATCGTCCTGGCGCTGGCCGCCGCGGCAGGCGCCGCCGGTTGCGGCGACGGTCAGGGCGCGCGGGATGTGGTGGACGCCACGGTTACTGACGTTGCGGACGTAGCAGTGGCGGAAGATGTTGCCGACGACGCACGGAACCTTGAAGACACGGGCAGCGAAACGACCGAATTCCACTGGGAATCCGGATGCACGGGCACGCCGACCGGCGCGACATGGACCTTGATCGAGGACTCGACTTTCAAGCGTGGGCCATTCATTCAGATGTCGGACCGCGACACGGTCACCGTGATGTGGCGAACGGCCACGCCTTCAACCGACGAAGGCTGTGTCGACTTCATCGTCGGCAGTGAGAATCGAAGCGTATGCGGAACCCCGGACGAACATGGACAGTACGAGATCGTGCTGGACGCGCTGCCCGCCGCCACCGAAATCACCTATTCCGTGCGCGTCGGCGAACTGAAGACAAAGGATCTGACCTTCAGGACCATGCCCGACACGCCGACGCCCATGAAGTTCGCGGTGTTCGCGGACGCCCACAGCGATATCGAGAATCTGCGGAAGATGACCGCGGTCGCGCTCAACGAAGGCGTCGATTTCGCCTTCGGCGTCGGAGACTTCGTGCGCGAGCCCGAGGTAGAACAGTATGACGACACGATGCTGGGACTGCAGAACCTGGGCAGCCGCGTGAACGTCTGGACCGTCATAGGCAATCATGACACGGGCCTCAGTTCCACGACCCGCGAACACGAGTTCTTCAATACATTTGTCAGTCCAATCGGCAGTCCGGAAGAAGTCGAAGTCGGTTTCGGGGAAGGATACTGGGATCACCGCATCGGCAACGTCTGGATGGGCGGTGGCTGGATTCGCGATTTCTATTTCTCGCCGCCCGAGGCTGACTTCGGTGAGGTTGCCTACTTCAAGAAGCGTTTCGAGTCCGAGGAATTCAAGACGGCTCAGTGGCGCCTGTTCTTCATTCATGAACCACCGTGGTGCCAGGGCTGGGGAAGCTGCGACGGCTACAACGGCGAAAACTGCCTCAGGGTCACGCTGATGGCTCTGGCCACGGCCAACGGGATCCAGGCCATCTTCAGTGGTCACATGCACGGCTACGAATACGGTGTGCTGGACGACGTGAACCTTCTGCTCCCGGGCGGCCTCGGCGGCTCGCTCGACCAGTTCTGCGAACCCGACCCCGGCCTGCCGCAGCCGTGGACGTACAACTACGTTCATAACTTCGCCATCGTCGAGACCGGCTGCGACCAGATGACCGTGCGCTTCATGGACCTCGACGGAAACGAACTGGATCGCGTCGAAATCCCTGCCAGCGCGCCAGCGCAGCCTTAACCCGTCCCCCACCATCCGACCAGGCACAGAAAGTCACCGGTTCATCGGCACTATGCTAGAATCCGCGCGTCTTCCGAGGTACAACGATTTGAACACAACAATGAACCAGGCGTTCCGAATCGCGGGCTTCGACCTGGTGACGGCCCTCAAGACGAAGAAGGCTTTCATCAGCATCGTCGTGTACGTCGGCCTCGCGCTGCTGGTCGCCGTGATCTGGACCTTCATTCAGAACAAGGTAACCGCTGAACCTGGCGTGACAGAACAACTGAACGGCTCCAGGGACGAGATAAAGCAACTTCTGACAACTAAGCTTGGTCAGGACAGTTCGCTTGTGGACTATCTGGCCTCGATTCCTTTCGCGGTCATGGCGTTCTTCTGGCTGACGCAGACGTTCCTTCCAATGCTCATCGCCGTGATCAGCTCGGACGTGCTCAACCGTGAGATCCGCACCAGGGCCGCGCGATTCGTGCTGCTCAGGGCTTCGCGCACCTCCCTCGTCCTGGGCAAGGTCATGTCACACCTGGTTCTGCTGATCGTGCCGGCCATTCTTTCGTGGATCGTGTTCCTGGCCTACGTTTCGATCAGACTCACCGGATTCGACGTGGGGGCGGCCATTCCCCAGGCACTGGTCTTCATGGGCTACACGATCGTCTTCGGCTTCTGTTACCTGGGACTGACCGCCCTGGTCTCGTCCCTGGTCGACGGTGCGGCCGTGACCGTTCTGGTAACCTTCGCCTGCCTGATCACCTTGTCGATCATCGGCGGAATCGACTCCATCGGCTGGATTTCTCCATCGTGGTACCGATACAAGCTCTGGTACCCGCACGCGGCGAACATCATCACCGGACTGGGCGCATACCTCGGATTCGGGCTTCTGTTCTTCGCCGCGGCGTGGCAGCGAATCGTCAGGAGGGACGTATGAAAGAGTCACTTGCGGTGGTCACGACCTCTTTGACGAGACGGTTCGGCAGCCTCGTCGCCGTCGACAATCTGAACCTTGAGGTGCCGACCGGTTCCATCTTCGGACTGCTCGGCCCGAACGGCGCGGGCAAGACGACGACGTTCTCCATGATTTGCGGATTCGTCCGGCCGACAGAAGGTTCGGTGACGGTTCTCGGCTTCCCGGTCAAGGAATTCCCCTTCTCCTCGGGCCGGCTTTCGGCACTTCCCCAGGACGCGAAGTTCTATCCGGATCGAACGGTGTTCGACAGCATGATCTTTCTGGGAACACTGGGAGGACTGACCGCGAGCGAGGCGGCCAGACAATCTGAAGAACTCCTGGCAAAGGTGGATCTGACGAACGCCGGGTCAATGAAGGGCGGTCATCTTTCGCACGGCATGATGAAACGCTTCGGAATCGCGCAGGCATTCCTGGGCCGTCCAGACCTGGTGCTTCTGGATGAACCGACCGCCGGACTGGACCCCAGAAACGCGTATACGATTCGCCAGATGATCAGGGCACTGGCCGGGACCGCGACCGTTGTCGTGTCCAGCCACAACCTGGCAGAGGTCCAGGATCTGTGTACTCACGCGGCGATCATCAACCATGGACGTCTCGTGTCGGCTGGCCCGATGGACGAACTGACGTCACGCAACCAGGAAGTCGTCCTGACCATCGGAAACCTGAACGAGGCCATCCTTCAGCGCATCCAGGCCCTGGCAGGGGTAACCGGCGCGACCGCGCTGCATGACGGGTCCGGGGTGAAGGTTCTGTTCGAGACCAATGTGGACCGCGAGGCGGACCAGGCTGTCTCGGCCATCGTGGCGGGAGCGATCGCGGCCGGCGCGAGCGTCAGTGGCGTGAAACGCGGCAAGGATCTGGAACAACGCTACCTGGAAGTCACCTGATCCCGCGACATCACGACACCGCCCCTTATTCCGACCACACGGGAAGCGACATCGCACGCCAGTTTCAACGCCTCGACCGCGTCCGGGGGGACGTCCATGCGTCGCGCCCGGATCATCGAGGCAATCCACGCCGCGGCGAAGGCGTCTCCGGCCCCGGTTGTGTCCACGACATCTACGGTGGGCGCGGGATGCCGTACCACGTCGTTGCCGGACGACGCCACGGCACCGTCGGCTCCGAGCGTTATCACAATCCGGCCAGCGACCCTTCCGGGAAGAAACTCAAGGGCGCGGGCGGTATCTCCGCACATGCACGTGGCCTCGTCGGAATTCATGAAAAGGATGTCCAGCGGACAGGAGTGCTCGCGCGCTAATCGGGCGAGAACCGGAGGATTCCATCCCGCGCATGTACTGACCATCGCACCCCGGGCGCGAGCCCTTTCCAGCGTGCCACGAATCAAATCGAATTCGACAAGGCCTCCCGCATGGACGTGAAGCGTCGGCGGAATCGACGGACAGGCATCGAACAGGCTCCAGTCGGCGCAGCTCAGAAACGATCTGTTCCGGCTGTCCGACCTGACCAGTGAAACAAATGGGCGACCGCCATCGCCCCACGGCATGTCGATAATCCCGGTGACCTTGCAGCAGTGCGCGACCATCGAATCGACTTCCCAGCCGGTGCGGGGATGCATGAACGCGGTCCTGATTCCGAGCGCCGCAGCCACGCTCGCGGCATTCAGGGCGCCCCCCAGACCCAGGCCTATCTCGTCGACGAACGCCTCCTCACCCGGAGGCGGAAACGGGATCGATGGAACAAAAGCCTCGAAAAAGGCTGGTCCCACGACCACAAGTTCAAACATGTCGGGCTGCATCGATTCCATCACGACTCCTTAGCTGGAAATCATCGTTTGAAGTCCGACTTCACGCAAGCCAATCCCGGCCCGCCTGATTTGCCTGTTTCCGATTTTTCCGCTTTGGAATAGTATGAACCGGTCAGACAGACGATCCGGGGGGCCGTGATGGTAACATCCGACAGGTTCGTTCGGCCGGACAGGTCTTGCGCGAAGCACGAAGGGGGAGCCATTCGAGTCATGGTCGTTGATGACCATGAAATCTTTCGCCAGGGCCTGGAACAGTTAATCGGGGCCGAGGAAGATATGATATTTGCCGGGGGCGCGGCATGCGCCGGGGACGCGCTTGCGATTCTGGGGTCGGCCGCTCCAGACGTGATTATTCTGGATCTTTCGCTTAGGGGACGCTCGGGACTCGACACGCTCAAGGACATACGGGCGGTGAATCCGGACGCCGCTTTTCTGATCCTCACGGTTCACGATGAAAATCTGTTCGCCGAGAGGGCGCTGCGCGCGGGCGCGCGCGGTTTCGTCATGAAGGATCATGGCGCCGCGCGCGTGATACAGGGTGTACGCGAGATTGCCGCTGGTCGTTTCTTCTTCAGTCCCGAGATCTCCCAGAAGTTTCTGGCTGCCATCGCCGGTCAGGGCCGGGGCGACGACCGACTGCCCATGGACAGACTGACCGACCGCGAACTGGTGGTTTTCGAACTGCTCGGCAGGGGAATGTCGTCGCGCCAGATCGCGGGTGAACTGAATCTCAGCGTCAAGACCATAGACGCGCACCGCGAGAACATCAAAAAGAAACTGAACATTCCCGACGCCCAGGAACTGCTCAGGCGGGCGGTGCTCTGGGTACAGGAATTGAACATCGCCTAGGAAATTTTCCTACCCATTCATAGGGCAAGGCTCCTGCCCGAATTTCAGCACAGTCACCAATTCCACGAATACGTGAGCGATCCGACTATTCATAGACAAGTCATCCTTGAACGAGGGTTCGTTATGAAGACCTCCTGCCAGAAAGCCGCAGAACTGGGCCTGCACGACACCTTCGAATGCCGCAGTCGACGGATGGTCGTATCGCTGGACAAGTGTCTCTCGGACTTCGTGGACGCGGACGTCTACCAGAGACGGCGCCGAGCCTGCTTCAGATGCCCCGAGGGCAGGCGCAACAGGGAGAATTTCGCGCAGAAAACACCTGTTGAATGAGACCGGTTCCAATTCCTTCATCGATCCGACTATCATCTGGGCATTAATCCACCGGGATGGAAAGGTTCACGATGCGCGGCTACTGGATATCAATAGTTCTGCTGGCGGGCGTGATGACCATGGCCGGCTGCGGCAGCCGTGACGAGCGGCCGGACCGGACACATGCCGACATAAGCGACTCCCTGACGTCCGACACAATCGCCGCAGACCTGGTCGCATCGGAAGATTTCGATCGGGACACATTTGAGATTTTACATTCCGACGCCATCAGTGAGACGTTGGACGGGCCCCCATTCCCACTGGATATACCCGGGGACACCGTTGCCGCTGACTCAACGCCTGAAACCTTTTACGACGTAAAGGACGATGGCTATGACGACGCATCGGTCGACGCGATCCAGAACCGGGACGTCCTCGAGATCCACGACGAGGACAGCAGTTCACCATTGGACACGATGGAGTGCGCCGACACCGAATGCAATATTGTCTGCCCATCCGGATACAGAACGGACCCGGCCGGATGCCCCTTGTGCCGCTGTCGCGAATGTGCCAGCGCCGCCGACTGTGCCGATCTTGGTGGTTTCCTGTGTCCTGATCCGACGTGCACCGACTCGGGTGACTGTGTTTGCGGGTGCCTGTCCTTCGAGGATCTCGATTACGGATGTCCGGACGGCACCATCATAGCATTTGGGCGCTGCTCGGATGCCGGTGTCACCTACATGAAACACATCGAGGAAGAGTGTCCCACTCTGTGCGGACCATCCACGAATATAGACATTGGCTGCCCCGATGGGACAAACCGTCCCTGGTGCACATGCCAGCCGACGAAATGCAGGCCGGTTTGCCGCGAGATCGGCACCAGGTCCGAGGGCTGGTACGACCCGTGCGGCGGCGGTCTGATCGAATATGCCGGATGCCGGGGACATGCCGCGGCGTGCGTGAAGATCGGCAGCAAATCCGAGGGCTGGATTGGGACCGACGGCTCATTCCTGGGATGGGCGGTATGCGCGCCATCATGGTCGTGCGCGACCATCGACGAGACGTGCGGCGACACGTCCTGCCATTCCATGGACGATGGCATGCTGGTATGCCCCGACGGAAGGAGCACCCCATTCTGTTCCTGCGACCAGGGGCTGTGGACATGTCATGAAAACCCGGCCATGACCTGTGCGGGCAGGTGGCGGGGATGCGTGACCAGAACCAACCCGCTCCCCGAGGATGGATACCTTCAGTGCTGTGCCGGACTGGTGAGATTGCGGGCGGTCATGGATTCGGACGGAACCTGCGTGACCGACACCGAAAGGCCTGCCGGTTCATGCAGCGAATGCGGTGATGGGGCCTGTGAGACGCCAGAGAACCGATGCAACTGTCCTGAAGATTGTCTGGACGGCCAGTTTCCGGGGTCATCGGGCTCACCGTGCCTGCGCGATACCGAGTGTCCCTGGTCATTCAGTTGTGTCGGCGCCACTGCCGGCGAAGGCGTGTGCACTCCCGGGTAACCCGCCGAAATCCAACAAATTCGAAGACTATTGTTGACACAGAGTCCATGCGTCTGAAAAAATGGGTTTGGTTCCGACGGACTACACAGCTCATTACAAGGAGCAGGATGACATCGAAACACCACAACGGAATGCGAGAATCCGCCACAGAATTCGCCGACCGCTGGGATGCCGGACGCTTTTTTAACGAGGCGTCCGAATGGCTCGCGCTCTTTGCCTCACCCGGTGACTCCGAGACCATCCGACGGCGCATTCTGGATCGCGTCAATCTCAAGCACTTCGAGACGTACAGTTCAACCGACGATATGCATGACCTGGATCGCGTTGTAGTGCGCGACTGCGCCAGGGCCTGGCGCGGAATACTGCATCCCCGCAGCGAGAGTCTGGCCGGCTTCAGCGTGCTTCAAGCGCTGATCGATGCCTCTGCGGGACTCGATCGGCCGGATCTGACCGACGGTTTCTGGGCCGAAATCTGTCATCTAGTTCGCGGAATCGAGGGGAAGGTCAGGTTGCACGGCTCGGACGCGCTGCCGGCTTCGGCCAGTCTGACCGGTCGCGAGGCGGCCACGGTCAGATCGGACGAACTCGATCGGCTGGCGGATCAGATGAACGCCGCGATGGGCAGGTTCGCGGGCGGGCTCGATCCAGTGATGATTGAGCGGCGAGGTATCGCCGCCGGACGAATCGCTTCGGAACTGGGGGCCGGACCAGAGGAATTCCTTAACTGGCGCTGGCAGATGAGACATCTTGCGACCAATGAAACGACACTTGCCGCGATGGCCAGTCTCTCCGCCTCCGAGATAAAACGCATTTCCCGCGCCAGGGAACACAGGATTCCCATGGCAGTCACCCCTTACTACGCCTCGCTTTTTGACGACCGGACAACCGGCGGCCGCGATGCGGCTTTGCGGGCACAGGTCATCCCGCCGGAAAGCTACATCGACGCGTTCAAGGCGGATGGAGTGGGATGCGGACCGTCGGATTACATGCTTGAGTCGGACACTTCCCCGGTCGATCTGGTCACCAGAAGATACGCGGCCATAGCCATAATGAAACCCTGGAACTCGTGCCCGCAGATATGCGTGTACTGCCAGCGCAACTGGGAAATTGGTCAGCCTCTTTCCGAGCAGGCCATCGTTGGAAGCGATCGCGTCAAGGCCGCGCTGGACTGGCTCGGAGATCATCCAGGACTTCAGGAGGTCCTGGTGACCGGCGGCGATCCGCTGATGATGACCGATAGCGCCATCAAGCGCATTCTGGACAGGATCGCGGCGATGCCCCATGTCGAACGCATCAGGATTGGAACCAGAACCCCGCTGACGATGCCGATGCGAATCACTCCCGAGCTTGCGACGCTTCTCGGGTCATACCGCGTGCCGGGCGTCAGGGAGATCTGCGTTGTCACGCACGCCCAGCATCCGACCGAAATCACCCCTGACTTCGTCAAGGCGATTGACCTGCTCAGGCGCCAGGGGATTCCGGTCTACAACCAGCTCGTCTACACGTTCTTCGTTTCGCGTCGCTTCGAGGCGGCAGCACTGCGGCGTCTGCTGCGGCGCTGCGGGGTCGACCCGTACTACACGTTTTATCCCAAGGGCAAACAGGAGACCGTGGACTACCGCGTGCCGATCGCCAGGATCCTTCAGGAACAGAAGGAGGAGGCACGTCTGCTTCCAGGACTGGCCAGAACCGATGAAGCGGTCTACAACGTGCCTGGGCTGGGCAAGAACTACCTGAATTCCCCGCAACACCGTGACCTGATCTCGGTCCGACCGAACGGCGCCAGGGTTTACGAGTTCCATCCGTGGGAGAAGAAAATCGCCCCCAGCAGAACCTGGGTCGGCGAGGACGTGCCCATTCTCGACTACCTGAAACGCCTGAACGCTGTCGGCGAGAAGCCGTCGGACTACAGTTCCATCTGGTACTACTTCTAGCCGCCTGTGCGTCCCGTGGCCTGCTACTTAGCCTTGGGCCGCCTGAACAGCTTCACCAGGTCGAACCACATGACGCTGACGATTCCAGCAGCGATGCAAAGCAATGCATCAGGCATGTGCGGTGTCTTGAAGTGGAAAAGGCCCTGCGCGAACGGGACAAAGATGACGACGGGAAGCATCACGGCCGTTCCCATGATAACCCAGAACAGCGCCTTGTTCGGCTCTTTCAGCATGGTCCACATCGTTCGTGACCAGGATCGATTGACCATGATGACGGTCAGGAAAGAAACGACCATCGTGGCGAACGTCAGGGCACGCGCCGCGTCCTCATCGTGGGTGGCGGAGGACACAATCCAGACGCCAAGACACACCAGCAGCACGCTCAAACCCTGAAGCGCCGCCCAGCCGAGTGAACCCGCCGAGAAAAGGCGGTCATTGGTGCCACGAGGCGGGCGTCGCATCACATCCGACTCCGGCTCCTCGGCCTCGAAGACCAGCGAGCAGGACGGATCGATGATCAGTTCAAGGAAAACGACGTGGATCGGGAGCAGCAACAAGGGCCAGGAACCAAAAAACACCGGAATCATTGACAATCCGATGATCGGAATATGCACGGCAACGACGAAAGAGATCGCCTTGCGGATATTGTCGTAAACCCGGCGACCAACGCGAACCGCGTCGACTATGGACGAGAAGTTGTCGTTGGTCAGGACCAGATCCGCGGCCTCGCGCGCGACGTCCGTGCCACGACCGCCCATGGCGATGCCGATGTGCGCCGCCTTCAGGGCCGGAGCGTCGTTGACGCCGTCGCCGGTCATCGCGACCACTTCGCCGCGCGCCTTCAACGCCTTGACGATGCGCAGCTTCTGTTCCGGGACAACCCGCGCAAACACCTGGACGTCCGAGATTCGTGCGGCCAGTTCGTCGTCGCTCATCTTTTCGAGTTCCGGTCCCGTGATCACGCCGCCATCGGTGGCAATTCCCGCCTTTCGGGCAACCGCCATCGCCGTGGCCGGATAGTCGCCGGTAATCATGATCAACCTGACACCAGCGGTGTGGCAGTCCTCTACCGCCGGCGGAACGTCGGTCCTGAGCGGATCCTCGAAGCCCAGCAACCCGACGTACCTCAACTCCAGGTCGTGATGGTTCACTGGCAGTTCACGCATGCCGGACACCGCCTCGGCCACGGCCAGAACCCTCAGTCCCCTGGACGCGAGTTCGCGCGCGCGGTCGGCAATCTGCATACACTCGACCTCGCTGGCATGGCACAGATCCGCGATCGCCTCGGGCGCCCCCTTCGAGGAAACAACCATCGACCCGTCCGTGCGCCGCCACGCTTGACTGACGGCGGACAGTTCAGGCGACAAAGGGTACTCGCGCACCAGGGTCCAGTCCGGATGGAGGTGTTCAGTGTCGCCGAGGAATCGGTTTCCCACCTCGTGCAAAGCCCGCTCCATCGGATCGAACGCTTCGCGACGGCTGGCCAGGATGGCGTTCTCTACCAGACGATGAACGTCCTCGGGAAGCCCATCCGTGCTTTCATCAAGACCGATCTCCTGATCCGGAACACCAAGTACGCGCAACGACATCCTGTTGCAAGTCAGGGTTCCGGTCTTGTCAACGCACAGGACTGTCGCGGCGCCAAGAGTCTCGACAGCGGGCATCCGTCGGGTAAGAACGTTCTTGCGTGAGATGCGCCAGGCGCCCAGCGCCAGGAACACCGTCAGAATCACCGGTATCTCTTCGGGCAGAGTCGCCATGGCCATAGCGATACCCGCAAGCATCCCGTTCTTCCAGGATTCCGCGGTACAGCCGCGTGTCAGGGCATATGCGACCACGACGATCGCGCAGGCGCTGATACCTATGATCGCGAATGTCTTGACCAGGCGCCCGGTTTCTTTCTGGAGCGGGGTCGACTCGATGCCTACGCCGCTCAGCGATCGCCCGATTCGGCCGAATTCGGTGGAACCGCCGGTTGCCACAACCTGTGCGATGCCCTGTCCGGACGTCACCAGAGTGCCCGAATAGACCGAAGGAATGTCGTCGCCGCCGGGGCGGTCCAGGGACATTGCATCGTCCGACGCCACCTTGCGAACAGGCACGGACTCGCCAGTCAGGATCGACTCGTCGATGGTGAGATTGATCCCGCGCCGCAAAATGGCATCGGCCGGAACTCTGTCACCCTCGGAAAGTACGATCAAGTCACCGCGCACGACCTCGCGACCGGCGATGCGGCGCCGCTCGCCGTCACGGATGACCAGCGCCCTGGGACTGGAGAGGTCACGCAACGCATCCAGCGCGTGCTCGGTTCGTCGTTCCTGGACGATCGTGATGGCCATCACCACGACGACGAATCCCATCAGCATCAGCGCGTCGGTCAATTCACCCATGAAAAGGTAAAGCAGACCGGCCGCGACCAGCATCAGGAACATCGGCTCGCGCACCACATCCAGAATGGTTGCCAGCAACCCACCGCCCTTGGACGCCCGGATTTCGTTGAAACCCTCGGCTGACAGTCTGGCGGCTGCCTCGGACTCGCTTATGCCATCCAGCCCGCGCACGTCCATGGACGTTAGACGGGCGCCCCTCGCCTCAACGGACGACCTGTTGGAACCACCGAATTCTTCTTTCATGACCACCCCAGACATCGCCGACATAGATCGACGACGAGAAAGGTGCCGTGATGGAGACACGGCACAACGTAACGACACGAAGGCCGCTGCGCTGTCCCCTGCCCCGTCTGAAACGGTAAGGAGTCTTTGACTTCAACGCCTGATTATCCATGAAATAATTAAACAATCAAGCACGAATCAGATGGTCTACGGGGTCTTGCCGCCATCGACGGACTTGTCGGGGATGATCATGGAAAGCGCGATTGAGAGCCCCAGGACTCCGGCTATGACGCCCAGGGACATGGCGATCGGGATCTCACGGCCGATACCGGCCAGCAGGTCCTCGACCAGCATTTTGACTCCGACGAACGCCAGAATCACTCCCAGGCCGTACTTCAGGTAACGGAACTTCTCGACGATGCCGGCCAGCAGGAAGTACAGCGCGCGAAGGCCAAGAATCGCAAAGATGTTGGAGGTGAAAACAATGAACGGATCACGCGTGATGCCGAACACCGCGGGAATCGAATCGACGGCGAACAGCACGTCGGTCGCCTCGATCACGACCAGGACCGCGAGCAACGGGGTGGCATACCAGCGATGGTCGATCCTGACGACGAAATGCTCCTTGTGATAATCCGGCACCGACGGGACCACCTTCCTGAATATCCTGAGCATCAGGTTCTTCTCGGGGTGAACCTGCTCGCCCTTCGACAGGGCCAGTTTGATGCCGGTGAACAGAAGGAAGGCGCCGAAGACGTACATGATCGGGTGGAAGACTTCGATGATCGCGACGCCGAGGAAGATGAAGATCGCCCTCATTATCAGCGCGCCGAGAATCCCGAAAAACAGGACCCGATGCTGGTACTGTGCCGGTACTCCGAAGAAATTGAACAACACGAGAAAGACGAAGAGGTTGTCCATCGACAACGCCTTCTCCATCAGATAACCCGTGAAGAACTCGAGCGCGTGCTGGGTCCCGAACCAGTGATAGATCCCGACGTTGAAAATCAGGGCCAGGGAGATCCATACGACGGTCCACAGCCCTGCCTCGCGCATCCCAATCTTGTGTGCCTTTCGGTTGAACAGACCAAGGTCCACGGCCAGCATGAGAATGACGAAGACCAGGAATCCCACCCAGAGGCCGACAGTGCCAATCGAATCCGACATCAAAACTCCACTCTCCACAAAGGCCGGCAGATATTATTCCAGAATTCCAATTTCGTTAAGGCCAGGGCGGTCGTCATTGACACGTCCGTAATTCGGACTTATTTTACCTGAGAATGAGAGACGGCCGCTGACGGCCGCATCCAGACTGAAGGAATTTGAAAAATGCCTTGGGATTATTCGGAAAAGGTACTTCAGCTGTTCCGGGACGCGATGGCCTCGAAGGCAGGCACCCACATGGGTGCAATCGAAGACCCGGACGGGATAGGTTCGCACGGTTCACTCTCGTGCGGTGACGCACTCGAATTCGCGTTCAAGGTCGACAGGAACCAGGATCCGCGACTTGACCGCATCGTTCAGGCCAGGTACCGGACATTCGGCTGCACCTCTGCCATTGCGTCGTCCGAGGCGCTCTGCGCCCTGATCGAGGAAAAGGGGCTGACCCCCATCGAGGCGCTGAAGATCACAAACGCCGACATCGTGGACTATCTGGACGGTCTGCCGGCCCAGAAGCTCCATTGCTCGGTGATGGGCGCCGAGGCGCTTCAGGCGGCGGTGGCCGACTGGGCCGCCAAGCGCGGCGTTCCCCTTGAGGAACTCGGACTCGACACGACGATTCAGAAGGATGACGAAGGCAGGATCGTCTGCAGATGCTTCAATCTGACCGAGCCTTTCATCCGGCGGAAGGTCCGCGAACTGAACCTTCACTCAATCGCCGACATCACCAACGCCATCAAGGCGGGGGGCGCCTGTACAGCCTGCCACCATGAACCGGGCGGTCTGCAGGACATTCTCGATGACATTTGGGGCCGGGAGGATCAGTCGACCATGACTCCGCAGCCTCTTCCGCCCACCAGTTCTTCGATGCAGCGCACGCCTTTCCAGCTTTCCAGGGAGATCGACCGGGTGGTCGAAAGCGACATCCGGCCGCGTCTTCAGAAGCAGGGGGGCGATATCGAGATAGTCGAGATCCGCGGCAAGAAGGTGTTCTGCCGTCTGCTCGGCGGTTGTCAGGGGTGCAGCGGCGCCCCGCAGACGCTGAGACTGGTGGTCGAGGATTCTCTGCGCTCCAAGGTCGACGCCGAACTCGAGATCATCTCGATTTGAAACACCGGGGAGTGAAAAATGGCTGATAAGCTGATCTATCTCGATAACAACGCCACCACGGCTATTGCTCCGGAAGTCCTTGAATCGATGATGCCGTTCCTTCGGGAACAGTACTTCAACCCGAGTTCCACATACCCGCAGGCCAAGGAGGCCGCCGCCGCGATCGAGGCGTCCAGGGAAAGCGTCGCCAGGCTGCTGGGCGCCGGCAGCAAATCCGAGATCATCTTCAACGGCTGCGCGACCGAGGGCAACAATTCCGCGATCCTGGGCGCTCTGCGGGCCAACCCCGATCGTCGCCACATCATCACGACCGTTGTTGAACACCCGGCCGTCCTTGAGGTTGTCCGGGAACTGGAGCGTCAGGGTTACCGGGCCACCTACCTTCCGGTCGATCGTCACGGCAGACTGGACGCGGCTGACCTGGTAAGGGCGATCGGGGATGACACCGCCGTGGTGTCGATCATGCACGCCAACAACGAAACCGGCGTGATCTTCCCTGTTGGAAGCCTTGCCACGCTGACGAAAAAGGTCGATTCACAGGTTGTTTTCCACACTGACGCGACTCAAACCGCGGGCAAGATGCCCATCAATCTTCAAGACGACCTCCGGGACGTGGACCTTCTGACCCTGTCCGGCCACAAGATTCACGCGCCCAAGGGTGTCGGGGCGATGTTCGTCAGGCGTGGGGCCAGATGGCGGCCCTGGATGCTTGGGGGCCACCAGGAACGTGGCCGTCGCGCCGGCACCGAAAACGTCGCCTCGGTCGTCGGTCTTGGAACGGCGGCCAGACTGCTGATGGCGCACGACGACCCGACCAGGGCATTGCGCATGCGTGATCGTCTGGAGGCATCGATCAAGGCGAAGGTTCCCAACCTGTTCATTAACGGCGAGGGCGCCCCCAGGCTTCCGAACACGACCAACATCGCGTTCGAGTTCGTCGAGGGTGAATCCATCCTGCTTGCGCTCAATGACTATGGTATCTGCGTGTCCTCCGGTTCCGCGTGCACCAGCGGTTCTCTCGACCCGTCGCATGTGCTCAAGGCGATGGATGTGCCTTTCACGGCCGCACATGGCAGCCTGCGTATCAGCACCTCGATGTACACGACGGATGAGGAAATCGATAAGGTGATCGAGGTCGTTCCCGAGGTCATTTCCAGACTCCGCCAGATATCGCCCTACTGGGACACGGCAACCAATGGACCGCGCCGCGATATCAACGTTTTCATCCAGGAGAAATACCGTTGATCAGCGGCATCGTTATCGGGTCGCGTCAGCAGTTCTCTTGAAATATCTGGCGATTGATCACGATAATGGTGCATCCACCGGGCGAATCGCGGCACGATTCGACCCGGCATACATCACCGTCTTGAGGGAAAACGTCATGAAATCAAACCGCTGGAACTTGAACATGACCGTCATGCTCGCGCTGGTCATGACCGCTACGGCCGCCGGTTGCGGCGATGTCGTGTCGAACCAGGGCAACCTCGGCAAACTGGTTTACTCGCTGCACACAGACTACGCGGTCGTCGAGGGTTCACTTGAGGACGTAAACCTGATCACGGGCGTGACGCACCGGATCAATGTCACGCCATCCAAGGACGCTGAGATCAGCGATCCATCGAAAATCACACACATCCTGGCGCCGTCCGACGGCGTGACAATCACCACGGACGAGACTACTGAGTCGATCGGAGACGCGATCTTCACGGTTGCCACGGCCGGCGAATACACACTGCAGTCGTGGCTGGGCTCCACCCTGATCGACTACATCGTGCTGAATTTCGTCGATGCCGAGGGTATCGATGTCGTGACCTTTGTCCGTGAGCCGGAGGCGGACCAGTTCGTGCGGAACAACGAGACGCCGGTTCAAGTCCCGCTTTACTCCCAGGCCACTTTCATTGGAAAGCCGGTGGATGCTGACGGGAACACGCTGGTCGGCGATATCAGCCTGGATTACGCGGCGGTTCCCGCCGACGCGGTGGTTGACGTATTCAACCTCGACGCTGTATACGAGAATGGCGTCTGGGGCAGCGCCACGCCGCTGAACATCATGTTCGTCAAGCCCGGAAACGTGACGGTCGTTCTCACCGAGCAGCTGACCGGTCTGCAGCAGACGCTGAGTTTTGCGATTACGGATACGGCCGTCCCACAGGAATAAATGGACAACTCACCAGACAGAATCTTCGACCTTCACGCGCACCCGAGCCTTCGAATCCATTACCTTCCCTGGATCTCCAGGACGTTCCACACCGCGCCCTACTACTCCGGGCCTCACTTTAATCCGTTCGAGTTCAGGACGCGCTACGCGAACCTGAACGCCAGCCCGGTAAAAGTGATGATGAACGCCCACTACGTTATCGAGTACCAGTTTCTGAAGAACGGATTCACCACCGCCGCAAAGAACGCCTTCTGGGCCTTCGCGCCCACGTACTACGGCGGGCTTCGCCTGGCAGACCCCTGGCGCACGCTCCAGAAGATGATCGACGCGCTGAATGTGGCGGTTGAACAGACCAACCGGCTCGTGCTGCCGATGGTCGGGCACAAGCTGCGGATCTGCACCAGTTTCGCCGATGTCGAAGCTTTGCAGGCCGATGAGATCGGCTTCGTCCACGCGGTGGAGGGCGCCCACTCAATCGGGTCCGGACTTGAGAAGCTGCCACGCGAGGAACTCCTCGCCGAGACCTCGAAGAGACTCGCGCTGCTGAAAAAACGCGGCGTGGCGTGCATCTGCCCTTCGCATTTCTTCGACAACCCATACTCGCCGCAGACCGAGGCCACGGAGATCATCCCGAAAAAGGTTCGCGGTCGGGTTGTGGCGGTCAGGGACTCAACTTTCTTCAAGATGCACCGTGCCGACTGGTCATGGGACGACCCGGACCACGGGGCCGAAGGCTTCTTCAACGAACTGTTCAGGCAGGGATTCGTCGTCGATCTGTCTCATACGCAGGAAGCGGCCCGCCAGAAGGTCTATGAACTGGCGCACAAGTACAACAGGCCAGTCATTCTGTCCCACGTCGGACTGAAGCACTTTTTCGACCACGAATACAATGTGTCCGACGAGGAATTGCGTCAGGTCCACGCGCTCGGAGGCGTGGTCGGCCTTATCCTGTCCCGCAGATGGCTGGTCGATCCCGAGACCAGGTTCTACTCCGGAAACGACGGGATTCCCGACGTCATCCGGAACATGCTTCACATGCGCGAGGTTTGTGGAGACATTTCGGCCATCGGCATCGGCTCCGATTTCGACGGCATGACACATCCCTTCTCGGACTGCTTCAAGCCAAACCAGATGGATCGGATCATCCACGCGATGAAACAGCACTTCACCGCCGAGGAGACCGACCAGATCCTCTTTGGAAACGCGATGCGGGTGATGAAGGCTGCGTGGTTGAAGTCTTGAGCCGGACCCCTATGGGCGTCGGGGCCCGATCTCCGGGGACGGATCAACGCAGGTCGGTCTTGTTACCGTTGCCAGGGTAGTAGCCAAAAGCCTTCAGGCCGCTGTCGACTCTCGTGACGCTGGGACGTTCGAACTCGCTTCCGCCGACCGAACCAAGCATCATCCTGCCTTCCGAGTTCACTTCTTCCTGAGTCGTCCTGCTCCCGATGCCGATCGCATCTATCGCGGGAAAGCTGCGGGTCCTGACCGAAGTCGACTGAACCGGGGCGGTCTCAAGAAAGGCCGATCCGCTTCTGGTCAAGGGCGACTCCTCGTTCTTGAACCTGGGAAGCTGCGGCGGAACCTCGTCGATTTCGGGCATGCCAGAGGCGATGATCGTCACCTTGATCTTCTCGCCGAGCGAGTCGTCGTCGGCCATTCCACCACTGATGTTCCCGTTCATCGTAAGGCGCTCGTTGACCAGGTTCATCACGACGCCGACCTCGTCCATCGTGCCGCTCGGGCCCTGAACGATGTTGACCAGGATGTTCTGTGCTTCCTCGACCGGGGTGTCCTCGAGCAGGGGGTTGTTCAACGCCGCCATGACGGCATTGTACGCGCGGTCGCCACCTTCTCCGACGCCCGTGGCGATGACACACTGGCCGCACCTGTGCAGCACGGCGCGCACGTCCTGGAAGTCGCGGTTGATATAACCGGGACGGGTCACAAGCTCGACCACGCCGGCCACGGCATCGCAGAGGATGCCGTCAAAGGCCTGCAGCGCCTCGCGCGAAGGGCGTCCAGGGGACATCTTCATCATCTTGTCGTTCGGAATCGTGACGAAGGCGTCGACCTTTTCCTTCAGTTCACGCAGACCGTTGTAGGCGCGCATGCGCTTGACGTAGCCGTCCCACTGGAATGGCATCGTCGCGACCGCCACGGTCAGAATGTCCATCTCCCTGGCGATTTCGGCGATTACCGGGGATGCTCCGGTGCCGGTTCCACCGCCAAGACCGGTGGGAATAACGAGCATGTGGGCGCCCTTGATCGCGTCGACGATCTCCTGGCGCTGCTGAAGGGCGGCGTCACGTCCCTTGACCGGGTCGCCTCCGGTGCCCTGCCCCCTCGTTGATCCGGTGAGGGCCAGCTTGACGTCCGCGCTGGACTGATTGAGGTGCTGAAGGTCGGTGTTGACCGCTACGTACTCGACCCCGGAGATCCCGCGTGCGATCATGGTGTTGACCGCGTTAACGCCGCCGCTTCCAACGCCGACGACCTTTATCCTCGCACCGACCGATGCCTCGACCGTGTCCATGAACTCAAGCCTGCTCATAATGCCACCCCGTTGTATTCAATACCCACCAAGCCCTGTCAGGGCTGCCCATAACAATCACCACGAAAGCCCCATCGCACTGCGAAGCAGCGAACCGAAGCTGAAACCCTTTCCGGCCGGCTCGCGAAGCGAACGCGGCGCCATCGGAGACCGATTCTTCGAATTGGTTGAAAGGGCGCGGAACAGAATCGTGCCCCACGCGGCCGACATCGAGGGGTCGCCTTCGACTATCGACTGCAGGCCCGACACGTCGTGCGGCTGACCGAGTCTGGTCGGAAGATTGAAGATCTCGTCGGTCAACTCGACCATGCCTCTCATCCTGGCCGCGCCGCCGGTGATCACGATCCCGCTGTGCAGGTCGTTGAAGTCGACGTTCTGCGCGGCGAAGTCCGCGACACCGCCGAGCCACTCTCGAACGGTCGGTCCGATGATCACCTCGGCGAGCGACAGACGACTCACCCTGCACGGCTGGCGACCGCCGACGGTCGGCACCTCGATCCATTCGCTCTGGTCGATCCCGTCGCAAATCGCGCTGCCGAACTGGAGCTTCGTCTTCTCGGCGATATCGAACGGCGTCTTCAGACTGCGGTTGATGGCGGTAGTCACCATGTTGCCGCCGTTATCCACGACTCCGGTCCATTCCAGGGCGCCGCCCCGCCAGACCTGCAACGAGGTCGTGCCCGCGCCCATGTTCAGCAGAAGCACACCCATGCGTTTCTCTTCATCGTCCAGGACCGCCAGCGAAGACGCGTACGGAGCGGCCACGAATTCCCTGACCCTCAGCGAGGCGCGTTCAACCGCCCGCTGGATGTTGTCAAGGATTACCTTGGACGAGAGGATCAGATTCACGTCCGCCTCGATGTTCATGCAGGTCATGCGCACCGGATCCTGGATGCCGTCCGCGTCATCGAGAGAGAATCCGCGCGGAATCACGTTCACGATCTCGGCGCCTTCCTCAATCTTCACGTGTGTCGCGTTCTCGATGGCGGTGTTGACATCCGACACGGAAGCGGGGGCGAGACGACGGTGATAAACCGAGCCGGTGTTGTTCATGCTGCCGATGTATCGGCCGCCGAAGCAAACCATGACCTCGGACAGTTCACAGCCCGACATCGCCTGGGCGTCCTGGCACGCCTGCCTGACTGCCTCGGCGGTGTTGGTGATGGACGAGACCCTCCCAGCCACGATTCCCTCGCAGCGTGCGCGACCACAGCCGAGTACCTTCAGTTCGCCTGCCATCATTTCGGCGATGACAATCTTCACTTCTCCGGATCCGATGTCTGCCACGGCAATGATTTCGCGTCTCATCCTGATGCCCTCCTGACCTTTCAACTACCTGATCTCAACATTCCTCGTGAACACCGACCTTTCCGCGTCTTCGGAAGCGTTCTTCCTGACCTTGACCAGGATGCTGTCCGGGTTCTTTTCGTTGTTCAGTCTGACCTTTTCGAGTTCCGCCCCGCGAAGTGACGCCGCCTTCATTGCCAGGCCCAGACGATTCAGCTTCTCGGGGAACCTGTCCTTTCCCATGACCAGTGTCGGCCTTCCCGGAGCCTTGAGCTCGTATCCGGACTCTCCGCGGAACGCCACCAGCACGCCCTCGTCAAGCCACGACGGATCCACCGACTCCATCGAAGCGACCAGCAGGAGCGCCTCGCGAACCCTGCGTCCCACCATCTCCAGCTTTTCCCTGTTCTGGCGATCCTGTTCGGCCTTGCGTTCGCGAAGCCGTCCCGGGGAGTCGTCGAGCGGATCAGGCAGAATGACCGGCGTCAGAGCGGTCTCGAATCCCGTGAGTATCGGAAGATCGGGCTCCCAGTCGGGGGACAGCCCCGGAATGGGGTTTCCGGCACCATCGAACACCGTGTATCCGGTTTCGGTCGCCAGCAGAAGCCTCGGGTCAACCTCGCGAATCGTTACCCGAACCGTATCCGGCAGTATCCTCTTGACGATCACCGACTCGATTCGCGGGTCCAGCGAACAGGTCTCGGCAACCACGCCCAGGTCGACGGTCAGGGTGTTGGTCATACCGGGAACCAGGCCGCAGGCGTCCGCGACCTCGGCGATGTCCATCCGCTGGGTGCCGAAGACCTCGACCACTGTCATTCTGAAGTGCGGAGTGCGGCTCAGAAGGCTGGTTGCCTCCACCACACCACCAGCCACCAGCACTATGCAGACAACGGCAAGCATCAGCTTCCAGTGGAACCTGAATGCGTTTCCGACCGACTCGCGGACGCCGCGGACGACCATTTCCTTCGTCATCTTCCTGCGGTTCTTCTTCATCGGTCCCCTCCCGGCGGGTGCTACGGCACCAGTTCCTGCCATTCGATGGCGCCCCGGCCCACCAGCCTTACTTCACGCGTCAGCGTCACACCCTTCATCGTGCGGACGGTATCGACCACATGCCTTGCCAGGTTGAGCAGGTCGGCGGCAGTCGCGTCTCCGCCGTTCATCAAAAAATTCGCGTGTTTGTGCGACACGATCGCTCCGCCCACCCGGTAACCCTTCAGTCCGCATTCCTCGATCAACTGACCGGCGAACAGGTTCGCGGCCGGATCGGGATTCCGGAAGAACGAGCCGGCAGTACCGCTGGCTGGAGGATGATTTTTCCTGCGCAGCTCAGACAGCGTGGCGGCGACCTGTTCGCCCTCCGGCCAGCGCCCCGTCCTGAGTCGCAACGTCGCGGACACGACAATGCTTCCCGCGGGGATGGACGACGTCCTGTATCCCAGGCCAAGTTCCGAAGCCTCAACCCTGACCGGCCCGGCGGCGGAAACCAGATCCACCGACTCGAGCATGCTGTCGACGTAGCCGTAACGGGTTCCGGCGTTCATCGCCACCGCCCCGCCGACCGTTCCGGGGATTCCCGTCAGGAATTCAAGACCGGACATCCCGGCCTTCTCGACCGCCGCCAGCAGGGCGCCCAGCGCCATCGCGCCACCGGCCTTCACCACGGGCAGATCACCCGGGACGATTGAGTGGCCGCCCAGACCGTTTCCGAGCGTCACGACCGCACCTTCAATCCCGTCATCCATCACCAGCAGGTTTGAGCCTGCTCCCGCTATAAGCCAGGGACACCCCTCGCTGGTCAGGACGCCCAGCACCGATTCAAGCGCCCTGGCGTGCTCGACGACTATGTACAGGTCGGCCGGGCCGCCTGTCTGCAGTGTGGTGTGCCGCGTCATCGGTTCGTTTTCCCGGACTTTGACGCCGGGAATCGACGACACTGTTGCGGCCAGCCGCCCCCACCCGTTCATTTCCCCACCATTCCAAGAATTCCTTCGGCAATCCTGTCCGCGGCGTCCGGACGTGCGGCGGCAAGGGCCGCGGAGGACATCGCGGACAGCCTTACAGGGTCACTCAGCACCTCGGTCACGAGGCCCGCGACCTTGCCGGTGTCAAATTCGGACTCGCGAATCATCATTGCGGCGCCCGCGGTAACCATGTCGGCGGCATTGGCGGCCTGATGGTCATCGGTGGCCGCCGCAAAGGGCACATAAAGCGCGGGCAGGCCGGCCACGGCCACCTCGGACACCGTGCCCGCCCCGGCGCGGCAGATGATGAAGTCCGTGCTGGAGTAGGCGTCGGCCATGTCCCGTATGTAGTCGCTCACCTCTGCCTCGACTCCCAGTTCACGATATGAGGCGCTGACGGACGCCTGGTTTCCCAGGCCGCACTGGTGCCTGATTGCCAGACCGCCGGGAACATCGGCCATCGCGGCGAATACCGGGGGCATGCGTTCATTCAGGAACCTTGACCCCTGCGATCCGCCTAAAACAAGAATCCTTCGCTTCATGCCGACGCCGGCAGCGCGATTCATGTGGAGAATCGACTTGCGCACCGGGTTTCCGGTTATCTCCGCATCCTTGCGGCCCAGCGCCGGAATCGCCGACACAAAGTTAACGAACACCTTCCTGGCCACCTTCGCAAGCAGACGGTTCGTGAGACCGGGTCTGGAGTTCCCCTCGTAGATGGCCGTGGGCACGCCGGTCATTGCCGCCGCGAGCACGAACGGGCCAGCCGTGTACCCACCGAATCCGGCGACCGCGTCCACACGCAGCCCGCGAACCATCCGGGCAGCGCGAAATAGCGCGCCGGGGATGCTTAACAGTCCGCGGAGTTTCCTGGCGATGCCCATCCCCTTGATCTGGCCGACCGCCAGAGTCATGACGGGAATGCCCGCGTCCGCGAGGATCGTTTTCTCAACCGCGGCTCCGCTGCTGACCAGCGTAACCTCGCACCCCCTGGAAACCAGAACCCTGGCGGTCTCGACCGCGGGAAGCAGGTGGCCGCCAGTCTGAGCCGCGACCAGCGCGACGCGGATCCTTTTGTCCTGATTCCGACTGGTCATCGTTCTTCCTCCAGTCCGACGGTGTCCTCAAGGATCAGTCCGGGGGCCGGTTCCTCCCGGGGCGGTTCCGGCGCCGGTCCGGCCTGGTATTCATCAACAAAGTCCTCGGAAATGACGATCTCCGCCGTGGCCTCGATGTTCAGGCGCTGAAGTATGCCGACGCAGATCCAGCTGATGAGCATCGCGGTTCCACCTGCGGACAAATACGGCGCCACGAGTCCCTTCGCCGGGATGATTCCAGCGTTGACGCACATGTGCATCGCCGCGGGCAGAATGATCAGGAACGTCATCAGGAACGCCAGATTTCTTCGATAACGGCTCTCGAACGACCTTGCGATCGCGAATCCCCTGCACGCGATGACCGCGTACAGCAGACAGATCCCGACCAGACCGATGAATCCGAGTTCCTCGGCCGCGACCGAGATGATCATGTCGTTCTTCGCCTCGGGCAGCGAACTCCAGGCGTGCACGACGCCTCTGCCGAGGCCCGTTCCGGACAAGCCACCGCTCTGGATCGACAGAGCGCCTCGGGCAACCTGGAATCCGACGCCATTCTTCAGGTAGTCGTCGAAGAACCAGGAAAGAAGGCGGGCCAGCTTGACCGGGTCCCATACGAAGACGCCGATCAGTCCGGCAACTCCAAGGCCAAAAAGGGTTAGAGCCTGCTTCCAGTTGATTCCGACGACCAGAAGCATGACGAACATCGTGGCGCCCATGATAACGGCGGAGCCGACGTCGCGCATCAGCACCAGTACACCCAGGAAGGGCGCCGCCAGCGCGACCGTCACCAGCAGCATCTTCCAGCTTGCGCCGACATCCTCTGCCTTGATCAGGAACCCGGCCAGGAATATCGCCCAGGCCACTTTCGCGAACTCCGACGGCTGAATCGACACGCCAAAGACAAAGAGCCAGCGGTTCGAGCCGCCGTGCCCCTTGCCAAGGAGCCCCACCTTCATCAGAACCAGAATGATGAAAAGGCCCACCAGAGCGGCTATCGAGAGCCGCCACAGCAGGCGCAGATTGAAGTGACGCATCACGAACATCATGGCGATCCCGATTCCGGTCGCCATGAGTTGCGTCTTGAACTCGCTCAGACGCTCGGTGGCCGACAGGTCATAGGCGGCATGCATGGTCACCGACAGAATCAACAGAAGCCCCACGACAGAAAGTGCCAGCACGGCAGCCAGCAGCGTGATGTCCCAACGGCCCTTGAACAGCGTCACGTCGGGGGAGTCGGCCAGGACGACACGGGCGGATTCGCTTTCAGCGCCGCTACGGTCCGTACCGACCATCGACTTCGTCGTGACTCCCGCTGCCATCAGTTGCCGACCTCCACATCCCGGGATTCGAATCGAGCACGGATCGCATCGGTGACCAGTTCCAGACCGACCCCGCGTGACGCCTTGACCAGGACGACATCCCGGGGAACAAGCATCTCGCGGGCGAGCGCGGCTGCCGCGAGCGAGTCCTGAGCCTCGAACACCCGCGCGGGATCCATCCCGGCCGATATCGCGGATTCGGCCAGAACGGCCGCGTTGCGACCAACCGCTATGAACAACGCGACACCGCGTTCGGCAACGGCTCGGCCAATCTCGCGATGAACCTGCTCGGTCTGCTCTCCCATCTCCAGCATGTCGCCAAGCACGGCGACCTTCCTGCGTGACGCGGACAACATCACAAGCGCGTCGAGCGCGGCCAGCATGGAGCGCGGCGAAGCGTTGTAGCAGTCGTCGATCATCCGGATGGTTCCAAGGTCACAAAGCTGCATGCGATGGCGACCCGGCTCGACACCGCCAAGTGACTGGCATGCGATCTCCGGATCCACTCCGACTTGAATGGCGGCCTGGATGGCGGCGGCCGCGTTCATCGCATTGTGCACTCCAACCAGCTTGAGCCGGACCGTCCGGACGACGCCATCAATTCCATACTTCACTATCGTGGCGCCATCGCTGGCACATCCGACGTCAAGGACGCGGACTTCGGAGCGCGGATCCCGACCGAACCATGCGACCTTTCCGCGGCTGCGCGAAGCCATCGCGGCCACGAGCGGGTCATCGGTGTTCAGAATGGCGACACCGTCTTCGTCAAGCGCGTCGACCAGTTCCGCCTTGGCCGCCGCAACGCCCTCGATCGTCTTCAGGCCTTCCAGGTGAACCGGTGCAACCGTTGTGACAATGGCCACATCCGGAGGGGCGATGGTGCACAGCTCGGCGATTTCGCCGGGTGCGTTCATGCCCATCTCCACGACCAGAACCTCGTGCCGCGGCCGAAGGCCCAGGCAGGTCAAGGCCACCCCGAGGCGGTTGTTGTAGTTTCCCGAAGTCACATGGGTAACGAACGTTGAAGACACAGCGGCGAACGTAAGCGCGGTTGTAGTCGTCTTGCCTATCGAACCGGTTATGGCGATCACGCGCGGCGACAGGATCGAAAGCCAGCTCCTGGCCGAGGAGATCAGCGCCTCGGTGGTGTCGGACACCTCGACCACGAAACAGCGTCCCGAAGCGATCACCCTTCGAACCGCGTCGGAATTGACCGCGGAGCTTGAGACAACAACGCCCGCGGCGCCCTTCTCGCAGGCGCTTTCGACGAAATCATGTCCGTCAAAACGAGGTCCACGTATTGCGAAGTAGACCTGGCCCTGGACCATGGTCCGGGTGTCTATCGATGCGCCGGTGGTTGCATAGAGCCCCGCGCCGCACAGCAGGGTTCCCCCGGTGAACTCGGCGATGCCTTCGCCCGAGAGCTCGTATTTCGACGTCCGCGTCATTCTCCCAGTGCCTCCGAAGCGACCTCGACATCACTGAAATGCACCGTGTGATCCTTGAACTTTTGCACTTGCTCATGACCCTTGCCGGCGATCAGCACCACGTCTCCAGGTTTGGACTGCCTGATGGCCGTCATGATCGCGGTTCCACGGTCGGCGATGACCTGCCAGGACGCCCTGGCCACACCTTCCTGTTCCGCCTCGCGTACACCGGAAACAATAGCTTCAAGAATTGACTCTTCCGGTTCTGATCTCGGGTTGTCACTACAGATGGTCGCGTACCGGGCCCCGATCACGGCTGCCCGTCCCATGAGTGGCCTCTTGCCCGAATCGCGATCCCCGCCGGCGCCAAAAACGATGTGAAGATCGCCGTCCTTGACCATGGGACGCAGGATTGCGAGGACGCTTTCGATGGCCTTCGGAGTGTGCGCGTAGTCCACGAAAACACGGATGCCGCTGGATGACTTGACCCGTTCGAGACGACCGGGGATAACAGCCAGGCTCTGCACGCCCGCCACGAACGCCTTCAGATCGAGGCCGTTCAGCCCTGCCAGCGACACGGCCGACATGATGTTGGCCACGTTGTGTCGACCAATGAGAGGAGACTCGATTTTGATCAGTCCCCAGGGGGTCTGGAACGAGAAGCGTGTCCCGTCCAACGAATAGTCGACATCGATCAGGCGGACCTCGGATGACTCCCTGCCCTGCATGGTCCAGCCGATCACCTTCAGCGGGCAGCGCCTTCTAATCTCGTCAGCCACCTGGTCGTCGTCGTTGACTACAACGCCGGTGGCCGATGGATTCCGGGGAAGAACCTCGGTGAAGAATCGGACCTTCGCCTCGCGGTATGCCTCGATCGTGCCGTGATAGTCGAGATGGTCCCGTGTCAGGTTGGTGAAGACCGCGGACTTGAACAGGCACGACTCTACACGACGCTGATGAATCGCGTGCGAGGACACCTCCATCACGGCATGCCGAATCCCGGCGGCCAGCATGTCCCTGAAGAACTCCTGGAGGGTTACCGGGTCGGGAGTGGTCAACGACGACTCGAGCGTCCGACCGGGATAGCGGTAAACGAGCGTGCCAAGGAGACCGGCGGCAAGCCCGCACCCCTGAAGTCCCGCCTCCACGATCATGGTTGTCGAGCTTTTTCCATCTGTTCCAACGGCCGCGAACAGGTCGATCGAGCCCGTCGGATCACCGTTGACGGCCGAGGCCAGGAATGCCAGAGCCACGCGCGAGTCCTCAACGACCACAAACGGCGGCGTCTGAAGGCTCGAGGATTCCGGCATCCGCTCGCAGACGATCAGCGACGCTCCCGCGGCAACCGCACTGTTGATGAACGTGTGGCCGTCGACCCTGGTTCCGGGAATCGCCACCCAGGCGCACCCGGGTCCGGCGGTCCTGGAATCACAGCTGACCCTGTCGATGTGGACCGATGCGACGTCACCGTGAATCGCGATGACACCCATATCTTTCAGAAGCCGCTCCTGAATCCTGGTCATCGCGGCACCTCGACGTCTTCCTTCCTGATTGCCACCGGAGACTGCTGACGATCCGGTTTGACCCCCAGAACCGGCAGCACCAGGTCAATTACCTTCGAGAACACAGGAGCCGCCGTCATGGCCGCGGACTTATTTCGTTTTGGACGAATCAGCGTGACCGCCACCACGACTCTGGGATCATTCGCCGGCGCGAAGCCTGCAAACGAGCACTTCAGGTCAATGACCGCGCCGGATTCGTCCTCGGTTTCCGCCGTGCCGGTCTTTCCGCCTGCGGTGTAATTCCTCGGTCTTGCCTTGGCCCCGGTGCCCGCTCTCTCTTCACCGACCTTGTCGTCCATGACGACATGAACGAGCGCCCTGCGAACGTCACGGGCGTGTTCCGCGGACATCACCTTGACTCCATCGGCCGAAACGACGTTCTCGACGAATCCGTCCGGCCATCGGACCGTTTTCACGACCTTGGGTTCAAGCCTGACGCCGTCGTTTGTCAGCGTGGCGTATGCGACCGCCATGTTCAGGAGGGTGGCGCGGAAGCTGTATCCGAACGACGCGGAACGCGCGCGGTACAGCGGCCATGTCTTGTGCACAAGGCCGATGCTCTCGGCCACGTCGATCCCGCTTTTCTGTCCCAGGCCCATCTTGATGTAGAACTGACGCATCTCCTCGGGATCGAGGGTCGACGCCATAGCCTGCATGCCGCAGTTGGACGAGTACTTGATCACCTTCCACATCGGCGGGCTGTCAAGTCGTATCTTGTCGGATACCCGGTTTCGGCCGATGAAGCAGACCCCGTTGCCGTTGTCGAAAGACTTGTTCAGAGTGATGCTGCTGTCGAGTTCCATCCCTGCGGCGAGTCCCACCGGCTTGGCGATCGATCCAGGTTCGAACGGGAACGCGAGCACCTTGTTCAGGCAGGGGTTCGTCACATCGTCCAGAACGACCTGAGATTCACGCTTGCCGTCGATCGCGCACATTTCCTTGTAGTTGTTCGGATCGAGAAACGGATACGAGGACATCGCCAGCACGTTGAAATTCCGAGCATCCAGGATGACCGCCATCCCGCCATCGGCCTCCTCGCGAATGACCGCCTCCAGCAGGGCCTCGTCCAGGATGATCTGCAGGTCGAAGTCAAGGGTCAGTTCGAGATCGGCTCCGTCGAGCTGCCAGGCATCGACACCTCTGTGCTGACATGATTCATTCGCATTGCGAATGGTTCTGCCTGACGAGTACGTCGTTCCCTTTGCCGCGCCCCGCCACGGCCGCCAGGCGCCAATGTCGGTGGTGCGTCCGCGGCGAACCGAAACGGATGTGGGGGCAAGCACCTTGTCCCACGCTGCTTCCACGCCCATCCTGCCGACATACTCGCCCCAGGTTTTGCTGTCTGGAGCGACGAATCCGAGCAGGACGCCCATCGAGTGCTCCAGAGGATAGATGCGCTTGGAGTCGGGCTGGATGGAGACGTGCGGAAGCTGCAGTTCCCGGATTCGGAGTTCCTCTTCCTCGGAGATATGCCGCTTGATGAATATGACGGAACCCTTGCGGTTTCCCTCGCGCATCAGAGCGGTCACATCTTCGATACCCATGCCGAGCGCGGTTGAAAGACTGACGGCGATCCTCTGGAATGTCCCGTCCGGTACGCCGCAGTAATAGCCGACCGAAGAGCTTTCCACGGAGACCGCGAGAACGCGGTTTCCGGTCGAATCGTAGATGGTTCCGCGCGTGCCCTTGAAAGCGCTGGTCCTGGTCACGGCCTTGCGCAGAGCGATCTCGGCTTCCAGACGGTTGCCGAGCTGATGACGTCCCGCCACGGCGACAAACAGCAACAGCGCCAGCATGCAGCCGGCCACGATCGCCGCCATCACAATCAATGGACGTCGCTGCTCGGACGAGGCGCTGCCAGTAACCCTTCGCAGGGTTCTGTCTACCAGCTTGCTGACGCCCGTCCCGTGGTTCATCGAGCTCTCCTACTCCAGCAGATCACCCGCCGCGCGCGCCGCGCAACGCTTGCCAAGAGGGGTGTCACCCAGGATCTCCGCGCACCTGGTAAAGGAGGCGACTGCCTCCTCGTAGCGCCCCGCCTTCTGATAGATGACGCCGATCCAGTACATCGGTTCCGCGTAGTTCTTGGGAGCGTGCTTGAGCGCGCGCTCAAAGGCTTCGAGCGCGTCGCGCGTGCGGTTCATCTTCATGTACACAATGCCGAGATTGTTGTTTCCGAGAACGAATGACGGCAGAAGGAACACCGCCATCTCGAGGTGCTTGCGGGCATTTTCGAGATCGCCCAGTTTCATATATGCAAGGCCCAGGTTGCCTTGCGCTATGTACTGCGTGCCGTAAAGCGGATCGGAGATCAGGGGCTCGATCGTCTCGATCGCCTCTTCATAGTTTCCCTGTTCGATAAGGACGACACCAAGATTATTACGCGCCTCACGCAGATCCGGCTGAAACTGAAGCGCAAGCCTGAACTCATGGGCCGCGCCCTCCCAGTCCCGAAGACCCATCATCAGGAAGCCCTTCAGGTGGCGCGCCTCGGCATTCGACGGGTCGAGCGTGAGTGATTCATGCAGCTCGCGCTGCGTCATAGCTATGTTGTGATCATTATAATAGTTGCGCGCTAATTTATAATGATATTCACTTGCGAGCTGATCGTCGGGCGAGATGGTCCTGCCACAGGAGCAGAGGGCCAGGCTGACAGCAAGGAACAATGCGAATCGGATAGTCCGTCCCATCACTTCGCCTCCGGTTCAATCACGATTACGTGCCTTTCGTCAGGCACCGTGAGGCCCAGCTCGAGACTCTCAAGCTTCAGCCTGGTGGCCGCCATCAAAGGGGCAAGCCTGTTAAGCAACCGCTTGCGCTCGTCCTCGAGCTGCTTCTGCGTGCGAACCTCCCTGAACACCTCGTTGCGCTGCGCCACGAGCATCCGGGAGTCGTGAACCATCTTGAATCCCGCGAACAGAAAGGCGCCGGCGATCGCAATCGCGAGAAAAACGTAGGGCCAGTTCAGACTGCCGGGGTGACGCATGCTCATATCGCCTGGCACCTCACGGCCGCCCGGAGGCGGGCGCACTTTGAACGGCTGTTTGTCTCGCATTCCGCCGGGCTCGGAAGCATGGGCTTCACGAACGGCAGCGACCACCCTTCCTTCGCCATCCGCCGCATCGAGTGTTTGACTATCCGGTCCTCGCCGCTGTGGAAGGAAATGGCCACCAGGGTTCCACCGGGAGCCATTACGCCATCGACAGCATCGAAGAAGGAGGAGAGTCGCTCGAGTTCGCTGTTTACCATCATGCGAAGCGCCTGCGCCGGAAGCGTCGGGCTGGGGAGCCGCCTGATACGCGGTCCATAGATCCGGTGACAGACGTCGACGAACTCGCCGACAGTCTGCATGCGCCCCTTTCCGGCCTCTTCCTTCAGGATTCGGGCAAGACGACCGGCCATCGGCACGTCCGCAAGCTCACGGAACCGCTCGGCGAGGGTCTTGATCGGCAGGGCCATTATCACGTCCGCGGCGGTCACGCCGTCACCGGGATCGAACCTCATGTCGAGAGGCTGCGAGGAGTCGCCTGAAAACGAGAATCCCCTGTCCGAACCGAGCTGAGTGCTGGACAGGCCAAGATCGAGAAGGATGCCGACTACCGGGGAAATTCCCATGGAGGCGACCACGGCGGCGATCGTCTCGTATCCCGCGTGTACCGCCACAAACCGATCGCCAAACTCGGCCAGACGCACCCGCGAGGCCGCGATTGCCTGGGGATCCCTGTCAAAGCCAAGGACTCGAAGTTCGATTGGGGTGGCCGCCAGGATCGCCCTGGAGTGCCCACCCTGACCGACCGTGCCGTCCACGATCCAGCCGGCGCGCGCGCCGCGCAGGAGTGTTATGACCTCCTCCTGCATCACGCTGATGTGGGCCACGTCGGGCATCAGGCTTCTCCATCATCACAAGCCGTTGGGGTCTGGGGCGCAGTGACCGGAACCGACGCCTGCATCGGAACACCGAGAATGAGCGCCTGGTACGAGGGGTAGTGCTTGGCAATGGCGGCCATGCGTTCGCCACGGGTGGCGCGGTAGCGCTTGGCCGGCCATATCTGAAGGACGTCCTTGGCGCCGATGAGAATCAAGTCGTCGTCGTCAAGCGTGTCCCTCATGCGGCGCGGAACGAGCAGACGCAGCGCCGCGTCGATCCCGGTTTCAGCCGAGTAGCCGAGGTAATCCGTCCTGAGGGCCGCGACGACCTCGACCGGCAGGCTGCTTTCCGCGGCGGTGATGCGTTCGACCAGTTCGGCGAACCCGGTCTCGGATCTGGCCTCGACGAACCTGTCAAGCGGGTCGAGAGTCAGAAAGACCTTGCTGCGCAAATAAAGGTAAACCTCGTTCGGGACCTGGAAACGTCCTGTTTTGACGTCCAGAGTCGCTTCCCACATGCCGAAGAGGTCGTCGTTGACTTTTCTGATGGCCATACTCCACCGTCCCGCCAAAGGCCAGTCGAACCACTGGGAGTCCAATCAGTGGCCAATATCCTCCAAAACTTTCGGATTGAAAAGGGGTCAGAACCAACGAAACGGAAGTTGACCGAATTATATCGTGATTACAATATCTTGTACGATACGACCCGAGCATAACCCCGAACACCGCAACCGTCAAGAAAACTGCAAAAGGCAGGAAAAAGAGCCTCTCAACACCTTCGGACTGGATCTGGATGGAAAAGCGCAAGTCCAGTTCTATCGGGCACCAGAGGACTTTTTAATCATTTTGTTAGTATCTCTGAATAGACTATTAACGCCGGAAAAGTCCTGCGGGATGCCAGCTCGAGGCTTGAATACTGGAGATAGTGGCATTTTTTCCGATCGATTTTTTCCAATTTCGACTGTCACGTCGCCGACCAGCGATGTCGCGATAACCATAGATTTTGATTGAATAAACCGCTCAAGAAGCAGATCGGATGGACCGACCCTGGGTCCGTTCGGCCAGCCCATTATCAAGGCATGGCGCGGCCTGACCGCCGCCAGGAATTCGAGCGAGGTCGATCCGCGGCTTCCATGATGTCCAACCTTCAGAATTCGCGCAGTTGGGACATTGCCGCGGTCCAGAAAGACATCTTCGCCCGCGAACTCCAGGTCGCCCATGAACAGAACATCCATTCCGGGCGGCCCCAGCCTGAAGACGAGCGAGGAATCGTTTTCGCCCGGGTTCGTGGCGGCCCCGGAATGGCCGGCCGTCCCAGCCTGAAGAACGACCGATTCGACGCCGCATCCCGGGATAACCTTGTCCCCCTCCCGAAGCACGCGAATCGAACCTCCCATGGTCCTGACCAGTTCCGCGAGGTCCGCGATGCCGCTCAGGGTTTGTTCGGACAGGGCCAGTTCGAAAGGACCGGAGAACCGTGCCAGCGTGACCAGGCCACCGAAGTGGTCATCGTGGGCATGGGTCAGAATCACTCCGTCGACATCGTAAACTCCCGCGCGTGCAAGCGCGTCCAGGAGCAAATCCCTTGACGCGGGCGGCGGGCCGGTGTCCACCAGCCAGGTTTCGCCCGAAGGGCAGCGGACCACCGCGGCGTCGCCCTTGCCCACGTCCAGGAACGTGACTCCCGGTTCGGGTCGCGCATTCCAACCGACCGCGACCATCACGAAGGCTCCGACGATGACAGCCGATCCGATGCGCAGGCGCCTGCTGCCAGGCATGAACGATACCAGGAGGCCTGCTGCCACTCCGGCAATCAGGTTATCCACAGGCGAGAACTGGTGAACCATCCAGGTCGGCAGATTTCTGGCGATCAGGACCTCGACGTCGATCAGGATGTCCACGCCGCCGCAGTACAGGTTTGTCAACACGTTGAACAGGGCGGACGGCGATTCGGACATTGTGATCCGCGAAATAAGCAGAACAAGGATCGCGCCTGGAAAGGCGAAGAACGAGAAAAGGGGAACGAAGACGAGATTTGCCAGCGGTCCGACCAGCGGCGCGGAATTGAAATACGCAACAGTGAGTGGCGTGGTCGCCAGCGAGGCGCCGATGGAGACCGCCAGACTTGTCCTGACAGGACGCCACAGACGAAGAAGAATGAGGCGGAAGCGACCGCGATTCGCGTTGCCGGACTCCCGATCCCGGACCTGTTCCCTGACGCGTCCGGTTACGGCGAGAATCCCGAAAACTGCGGCGTATGACAGTTGAAAAGAAATGGAGAGCGCGTCGAGAGGCGACACCAGGAGTTCCAGGATCCCGGTCAGGGAAACAACCGTCACCGGAGAGACGCGCCGCCGCAGGAGCACGGTCAACCAGAACATGGTCGCCATCCCGGCCGCGCGCACGGCGGGCGGAGGAGATGCCGCAAGGAGGCACACGCCCCAGGCCGCGGCGACCGACACCAGACCGGCTATTGCCGCGATATTGGTCCTCTGTCGGAAGCAGGCGGCCAGGATGCCGGCAATCACGGCAACGGCGACACCGCAGGCGGCAGATGCGGCGACCACGTGAAGGCCTGATACCGACAGGACGTGCGAGGTGCCAAGGGCGGACAGGGCGGCCCTTTCCACGAAAGGCACCCCTCTTCCCTCGCCCAGCACGATGGCAGGGACAAGCCACGCGGCGTGTCCCGTGAGATTGCCCGAAACCGATTCGTAAAGGGCGGCCCTCAGACGATCCACCCGGCCAGCCACCCGAAACGGTTCGCCGACACGCTCGACAGGTATCAGTCCGCCCTGATCGACGATGATCGACGTCGCGCCGCCCTGATGCGTCAGAACCTTTCCCCGCACGGCCAGTGTTCTTCCAACGACGATTCCCGCGCATTGACCGCGGCCGCCATCCCGGGCGAAACATCTCAAACGGGTGACCGTCCCGTCGACCCGACTGCCCGCCAGGCCTGCGACCGTAACCAGCGCGCTCGTCTCGAACTCATCGCGCCGTATCATCTGATCGATGCGGACGACAGCGCCTGTCCCGGCGCCGTTCATGCCTTTGAAGGCCCAATCCGGTTCCGGAGGAAGCTCCACCCTGATCGCGCCGGCGGTGAAAACGACCGCAATGGTGAAAAATGGAAACAAACAGGAAAAGCATGAATTCCTGCGGGAAAAGAACGGACCAGGCGCCAGAATCATGTGGATGACCTGGGACAGCAGCATGACCAGGATGGAAAATAGAAGGATCCCGGCAGCCTTTCCCTGGTTCCCGGCGATCACTCCGCCAAGGAAAAGGCCAAATACGATGAACACCGGTCTGGCTCTGAACTCATCGCGCATGAGCCCTGTATCGGCAACTTGTCGGCTAGTGTTTCAGGGCAACGTCGGAACGGACTGGCCGCGATGTCACTCCTGGGAAAGAACCACCGTCGGATCGGTTCGGGACGCGGAACGGGCC
>JAGOFO010000107.1 GCA_017997155.1 Myxococcota bacterium | reverse complement strand
TCTATCTGGAAGCGAACACACTTTTCATGCTGGATCAGCGCCTGCTTCCGGGGACCGAGAAGTGGCTCGAATACCACGATGCCGCCGGCGTGGCCCAGGGCATCCGCGATATGGTGGTCAGGGGCGCTCCCGCCATCGGGATCGCGGCCGCGTTCGGGATCGCCCTTGAATCGCTGCGAACTCCGCCCGACCAGATGCAGACCGGTCTTCATGCTGCCGGAAGGTTGCTGACCGCAGCCAGGCCGACCGCGGTCAACCTGTTCTGGGCTGTGGAAAGGATGCTGGCCGTCGCGGACGCGCTCGCCGGGTGCGACGCTGACACGGTCAGGGCCGCGCTGATGACTGAAGCCGACCGAATCCTGACCACGGACGTGGAAATGAACCGCGCCATCGGGCGCCATGGGGCATCCCTCATCGGACCGAAGTCCAGAATCATGACCCACTGCAACGCGGGCGCTCTGGCCACCGGAGGATACGGAACCGCTCTCGGCGTCATACGGGCCGCAAGGGAGGCCGGGCTGGATCCCAGCGTCATCTCGTGCGAAACCAGGCCTTACCTGCAGGGCGCCAGGCTGACCGCATGGGAGCTTGTCAGGGACGGATTCGACGTGACCCTGATCACCGACAACTCCGCGGGCTGGCAGATGGCCTCGGGAAGGATCGACTGCGTGGTGGTCGGCGCCGATCGCATCGCCGCCAATGGTGACACGGCCAACAAAATCGGCACCTTTACACATGCGGTTCTGGCTGCCAGGTTCGGTATCCCGTTCTATGTGGCCGCACCCTCCAGCACACTGGATCCGGGTACCGCGGACGGATCGGGAATCAGGATCGAGGAGCGTTCCCCGGAAGAGGTGGTCAGCTTTGGCGGGGTGCGGGTCGCCGCGGCGGGTGTGAAGGTTCTGAATCCTTCATTCGACGTCACTCCGTGGCAACTGATCACGGCGATCATCACCGAACGCGGAGTACACCGTCCCGGTCCCGCCGGATACGGGTTCGACTCGATAGTTGCTGGTTCCGGCCTGACTATGGACAAATCGGACGCGGAGCCGCAGAATGTCGGCTGACACAACGGAACCTTCTGACATGACTGTCGAACCCAGGGTTCCCGTATACCTGATGGCCGCGCCGATCGGTGAACACGTCGGCGACATGTCCATGACCGTGATGAAACTGGTCAGGAGTCTGTCGCTTCTGCTTGTCGAGGATACCGGGCCGGACGAAGACAACAGTCTGGTCGGCACGCTCAGATCAAGCGGCGTGATCGGAACTGGACAGACACTCATCCCGATTGACAACTCACCACCGGATTTCCCGGTTCTTCAGGCGATCGACCGCTGCATCGAGGCGGGCCAGCCGTTCGGATTGCTGCCTGACCGCGGAATCAGCTGCTTCGTCGACCCCGGGGCCAAGGTCGTCCAGTACCTTATCGACCACCACCGCGACCGCATCGAACTGGTTCCAGTAGGAGCCTCATCCGCGCTGGATGCCGCCATCATGATGTCCGGCGTCGACTGCACATTCTTCTCATTCATGGGACACTTCCCCGAGCAGTATCGCTGGCCTGTTGATTCGCTCTGCGCGGGGATACCCGTTGTCTCGTACGTCCGTTTCGATTCTGCCGCCCGCTTCTGGCAGGCCGCCAGATCGACGATCGGTGATCCGAGCGGACTGCGAATCTCCTTCTTTCGGAATATCCGTGGCAGGCGGCGCCGCTTCCAGGGAAACTTTCCTCTGGACATGGACCCTGCGACGACCGGGTTTCCCGGATTTGATCCACGGGATCTCGAAGGAACCGGCTCTGACAACTTCGTGGCAATGATCCACCCGCCCTGGTTCGTCGAGGACTCGGGGCGAGGATGACTCCGTGTACCCCTTGACCGGGGACACGGGATGGAGACTTCCCGGATGCAGGACTCGTTCGGCTTCAGGTTGTTGAATTCATGCCCGTCCACCGACGCCCGCACTGGACTGATGAAAACGGCCCATGGTGACGTCAACACCCCGTGCGTCGCCCCGATCCGATTTTTCGGCAACGGTGTGGCGATGTCCACGGACGAATTGACCAGGGCCGGAGTTGAAATCGTATCGGACCGGCTCGACTGCCTCGCGCAGGCGCCGGGGCTCGATTCAATCGCCGCGCTCGGTGGAATCCACCGGTTCAGTGGCTGGCAGCGCCCGGTCATTGGCAGGTTCGACGCCAATGGGCTGCGGGCGGCGACCGACCGCTTCGCGCAGGACGCGGATGGCTTGTCGTTCTGGTCGCACAGGTTCGGACGACGTGTTCAATTCGATCCAGTCGACATGATGCGCCGGATTCAAGAGCTGGGATTCGATCTTGGGCTTGGACTTCTGCCAGCAGACGCGGAGGATCCCCGGGACCACGGACTCGGCCCCGACATTGCGCGACGATGGGCGATTGACGGCCTTCGGGCGCGCACGCGAACCGATATGGGTCTGCTTGGTCCGGCATGGCTTGAACAGGGCACGGCCCGTGGGGAGGCCATCGCCTCCGTCGATGCGCATCGGTTCGACGGGCTGTGGGCCGACAGCAGGAACAAGGCTGGCAACGGCCCCCGTTCAATCGACGGGATTCGAATGGCTACGGACTCGGACAGGCCCGACCATCTCTGGAAACTTGCAGCGGCGGGATTCGATGTTATCGAGATCTCCTGGCCGGTAAGGTACGCCAGACTGGGCCTGCTGGTGACGTCTTCGGGAACGGTGAGCCTGAAAGATGGCGCCAACGACTCGATTGCCGATCCGCCGGACAAGCGGTGCGGGTGCCCGGTTTGCTCGACTTGCTCCCGCGCTCTGCTGCGATACATGCATATGTCCGGCGAACCGGTTTCAACGTCGCTTAACGCGATCCACAACCTTCACTGGGCGACCGGCATGATGACGCGGATCCGCGCCGCTATTGAAGATGGCAGCTTAGCTAACCTGTTGAAACAACTTGATATCGGTATGCGGGAGCCAGGATAGACTGGCGGCCCATACGGGATTCGAACCCGTTCTTCAGGCTTGAGAGGCCTGCGTCCTAACCGAGTAGACGAATGGGCCGGGAATGGCCAATGCACCGACGAACGTCGGCGTGGATAGCTCGGGAACAGGGATTCGAACCCCGACAGGCAGATCCAGAGTCTGCAGTCCTACCGTTAGACGATTCCCGAATCTTAAAAGAGCCGGTTCGAATCTCTTTCGAACCAGGCAGGCGGGATTCTACACCACACAGTCCCGCCTGCGCAACCTATTTTTCAGCCTGATCAGCCGCTGCTAGCGTGTCTTTCGCGTCGTTGATGATCTCGACCAGGGTCATCTGGGCGCCGTCGCCCTGACGCGGTCCGATCTTGACTGTGCGGGTGAAACCGGAGTTTCTTTCGGGGAAGGCCTTGCCCCAGTAGTCAAACAGCCTCTGAAGCGCGTACGGTCCGAACAACTCGCCAGCCGCCTGACGACGCCTGTGAAGGCCGCCCTCACGGGCAACGCCGATCAGGATGTCGGCACGGCGCTTGAGCTCCTTGGCCTTCGCGTCGGTCGTCGTAACTGTTCCGTGCTCGAACAGGGAGGAGAGCATGTTCCTGAACATGGCCCTGCGGTGTGAAGCGGTTTTGCCAAGCTTGGCTTTCTTGTTATTGTGTCGCATCTTAAGATTTCCTCGAATCGACCGGCCGTGCCGGTCATCCAATCTTCAATATCGTGTCAGGCCCTTTTCTCGGGATCGAACCCATCCAGCCTCATGCCGAGGGTCAAATCGAGGTCAGCCAGCACGTCCTTGATTTCCTTGAGCGATTTACGCCCGAAGTTCCTGGTCTTCAGCATCTCCTGCTCGGTGCGCTGAACCAGTTCCCCGACATACTTGATTCCGGCGTTCTGCAGGCAGTTCTGCGCCCTGACAGAAAGATCGAGTTCCTCGACCAGCCTGTAGAGCACTTCCTGGGTCTGTCCTACCTCGGCGCCGAGACCCGTCTCGTCGCCGCCAGTCACCACTGCTGCGCCGACGTCTTCCTCGTGCTCTTCGAAGTTGATGAAAACCTTGACCTGTTCCTTGATGATCTTGGCAGCGATGCCGACAGCATCCACGGGGAGCACGGCACCGTTGGTCCAGACTTCAAGGTTCAGACGGTCGTAGTCCGTCATCTGCCCGACGCGGGCGTTGGAGACCCTGTAGTTGACCCTGCGGATAGGCGTGAAGATCGAGTCGATCGGAATGGTCCCTACCGGAGCGGAGGCGTCCTTGTTCCTCTCGGCCCTGACGTAGCCGAAGCCATGCTTCACAGTCAGTTCGATGTCCAGGGTCGCACCAGGCCCCATGTTGCAGACCACGTGGTCGGGATTGGTCGTGACCACATCGTTTCCGGTGAAGATATCGCCGGCGGTGACCACGCGCTCACCCTCGAACCTCGCGTGAACCAGACGGGGCTCCTCGCCGTCCATCTTGAGGTCCACACCCTTCAGGTTCAGGCATATCTCGGAGACATCCTCAACGACCTCGGGAATGGTCGAGAACTCGTGAAGCACGCCATCGATTTTGACCGCAGTGACCGCCGCACCCCTGATGGAGGACAGCAGCACGCGCCGCAGGGAGTTGCCGATGGTGGTGCCGAAACCGCGTTCAAGCGGCTCTGCCACGAACTTGCCGTACCTGTCGGTCAGCGACGATTCATCAACCACGACCGACCTGGGCCTGATCAGTTCACGCCAGTTTCTCTGCATATTGAGCGCCTCCCGGAAAATCGGGTAAACCCCGATCGCCCATCACTTCGAATAGAGTTCGACGATCAGCTCCTCGCGAATCGGCTTGCCGTCGAAAGTCCTTTCTTCGTCGCGGCCACCCTTGCTGTCCGCCGCCCTGACCACTTCGGGCAGAATCGAACGGAAATCGGAGGCATCGGGAAGCTCGGACACGACTGCCTTGAACTTGCCGCGATCCACATCAAGCCACCTGGTCGAAGGACGGCGCTCGGAGATCGCCATCGCGTCAACGACGCGCTTCAGTTCGCGGCTGCCCTGGGCAACCTCGATCACGTCGCCGGCACGAACCACTACCGAAGGAATCGTGACCCTGCGGCCATTGACCTTGATATGTCCGTGACGAACGAGCTGCCTGGCGTCGTTCCTGTTAACCGCGAATCCCGCGCGGGCAACGACGGTGTCAAGGCGGGTCTCCAGCATACGCAGCAGATTGTCGCCGGTGACTCCACGTTCCGCCTCGGCGCGTTCGAAGAACAGCCTGAACTGCTTTTCGAGCATACCGTAGAGGGCGCGAACCTTCTGCTTCTCTCGAAGCTGGGTGCAGTACGGAGTCGGCTTGCGACGGTTCTGTCCGTGCTGGCCCGGCCCGTAAGACCGTCCACGTTCGAAAGCGCACTTGTCCGAGTAGCAGCGCTCGCCCTTGAGGAAGAGCTTGGCTCCCTCGCGGCGGCAGACTTTGCAAAGACTTTCAGTGTACCGAGCCACGGGTATTCCTCCTGATCAGACGCGCCGACGCTTCGGCGGCCGGCAGCCGTTGTGCGGAACCGGCGTAATGTCACGGATGTAAGATATGCGAAGGCCGGCAGCAGCAATGGCCCTCACGGCCGACTCGCGACCGCCACCAGGTCCGTTGACGAGGATATGCACCGAGCGCATGCCCGACTCGACAGCCCTTCTCGCAGCGTCTTCTGCGGCGGTCTGGGCGGCAAACGGCGTGGACTTGCGGGATCCCTTGAACCCGCGACGCCCTGCCGAGCACCACGAAATCACGTTCCCGTTGGGATCCGTGATCGAGATGATTGTGTTGTTAAACGTCGCCGAGATAAAAACGATCCCGGTCGGCACGTCCCTGCGGACTTTTTTCTTCGCACCCTTAGCCTTGGCCATCTGGGGGCTCCTCCTACTTCATCTTCTTAATGGTCGCGCCCTTACGTCCCTTGCGCGTCCGCGCATTGGTGTGGGTGCGCTGGCCGCGAACTGGCAAACCCCTGCGGTGACGCAGGCCACGGTAGCAGCCCATGTCCATCAGGACTTTGATATTCGCGGAAATCTCACGCCGAAGGTCACCTTCGACCTTGAACTCACCCGAGTCCAGAACCTCACGGATCCTGGCGATCTCGCCCTCGGTGAGATCATCGGTCTTCGTAACCGGGTCGACACCGGCCTTCTCGAGCACCTTCGCCGACAGCACCGGTCCGAGCCCGTAGATGTAACGGAGCGCTATACCGATCTGCTTCTTCCTGGGAAGGTCAACACCTGCTATACGAGCCATGACGCCTCCAAATTATCCCTGCCGCTGCTTGTGCCGCGGGTTCTCACAGATCACGCGGACAATTCCCTGCCGTTTGACGATCTTGCACTTTTCGCAGATCTTCTTTACCGAAGCCTTGACCTTCATGGTCGCCTCCTATCGAACTCTGAAAACGATCCGTCCCCTTGTCAGATCGTACGGGGACAGTTCGACCCTGACCTTGTCACCCGGCAGGATTCTGATGAAGTGCATCCTCATCTTGCCGCACACGTGCCCGAGAATGACCACGCCGTTATCCAGCTCAACCCGGAACATGGCGTTGGGAAGCGCTTCAACAACGGTTCCCGTCACTTCGATGGCCTCTTCCTTCGCCATCATTCCTCCGATAAGCCTTCAACACCGAGGACTTCTTTTATCCGCACGAACACTTCGAGCGGAGTACCGGAGCCCTCAACGGCCCTCAACAGGCCCCGCTCGCGGTAATAACCGATAAGCGGCGCCGTCGTGGCGGCATACTCCTGCAGGCGGCTGCGAACCGTGTCGACACTGTCGTCCGCACGGACGGTCAACACCGCCTCCCGGCACGCATCGCAGTGAACACCGTCCCTGGAGGGACCGGTCACCACGTTGTACACCCTTCCGCAGTCCGGACACGTTCTGCGCCCCGAGATCCTCGTGATCAGCAACTCGTCGTCAACCTCGAGAAGGATGACATGGGTAATCGCCACGCCAGCCTCGTCGAGAGCCTGAGCCTGGGCGATCGACCTCGGGAAGCCGTCCAGGAGAAATCCCCTGGCGCAATCGTCCCGCGACAGACGCTCGATCACCATGTCGATGACCACGCTGTCGGGAACGAGGTGCCCTTTTTCAATGAACGCGGCAGCCAGTTTTCCAAGTTCCGACCCGGACCTGATCTGCTGCCTCAGCATATCGCCAGTGGATATGTGAGGAATTCCATACCGTTCCTGGATCAGCACCGCCTCGCTACCCTTTCCGGCACCCGGCGGGCCGAGAAGTATAACACCAAGTGCGGCCGGTGTCATCCAATACTGCTCCGTCTTCCGCGCATCCTCGGGCCGCCGGCCCCGGCGAATCCGTCGTAGCTGCCGCCGCTCAGATGGGCCTCGTTCTGTGAAGCTGTATCCATTGCGACGCCG
>JAGOFO010000106.1 GCA_017997155.1 Myxococcota bacterium | reverse complement strand
CCTTCGCCGGCGCGGCAGATGGCCGTCCTGCCCTGGTCGAATCCGTCGGGGAACCTTGTCAGACACGGATTGTTCGTCGACATGTCAACCTCCTTAGCGTACGGTGGCGGCCTGGCTTTTCGCCACATCGGGGTTCGGAAGCATGAACTCCCGAACCACCGCCAGCAACTCGTGGTACGACTGCAGGAATGCGCGCAACGTTCTGACGGTGGGACCGTACGTGTCGAAGTCGGCGCAGGAAAGGCCGTCCGGCTCGTAGGCCTTCACGAAGTCCGGGAAATGCCTGACCAGGGTCTCAAGCGCGACAGGCGGAACCTGGTTGTCAAATCGCGGCACGACCGGGATATCGGACGCGTTGATCAAGACCTGCCACTGGTAGGGAATCGTCAGGACCACGTCTCCGCCCACCAGTTCGGACCAGTGCATGTGATGCCGGTATGCGGCCGCCAGCATCCTTGTGCGGTAACCACGCTCGGCGTAAATCGCGGTCGCGCGCTTGAAGGCGGCGATGCCGGCCCAGTCGAGGTCGCCGGGCGTCACCATGATCGCGTCCCGCTTCGCGACGACCTTCATCCAGTCGTCCAGGCGTCCAACCATGATGGTGCAGACCGGGGACATACCGTCGATCGGCAGCCCCTTGGCGACACGCCGTTTCAGACCACGCTCGACCGCGGCACCGACCTCGAGGGCCTGAGGCACCGTGAAGCTGACCGTGGCGTTGATGTTCACTCCGGCGGCGGTCGCGTCCTCGATGGCCTTTATGCCGGCCTGTGTCGCGGGGATCTTCACCTGCATGTTCGCGGCAAGCCCGCCGAAGTGAATCGCCTGCTCGGCCAGCCGGACCGGGTCGCGCCAGAACTCGGGATTCGTCTGGATCGAAATGCGCCCCTTCGTGCCGTTGTTCGCGTCAAAGACAGGCTTGAGGAGTTCGGCTCCCTTTACCGCCATCATCTCGATCAGACGCCAGGCGATCTCGGCCTCGGTCCAGGTCGGATTGTCCCTGACCAGCCCCGTTATCGTGTCGCGCCACAGGTCCATTTCGTTGCGCAGCACGCCCAGCACGATGGTTGGATTCGTGGTGGCTCCGACCGCGCCGTGGCTGATCGCGTAGGTCAGCTCATGAACAGAACAGGAGTCGTTCCAGAAATCGGTCTTTCCGATCTCGGTGGTAAGTTTCAGGTTGCTCTTTTGTGCCATGTCAATCCTCGCTCCAGAACCTGCGCGTGATCACCTTCGCCTCGGTGAAGAAGCGAACCACATCGCGCCCCTGTGCCTTGATATCCGTGAAAGCGGAGTTCTTCGTTCCACCGAACGGCAGGAACGCGACCGGAGCCGGGATACCGACGTTGATACCGATCATGCCGGCCTTCGCCTCAAGCTCGAATCGTCTGGCCCAGTAGCCGTTCTGCGTGTAGATCGACGCGCCGTTGCCGTACTGATGATCGTTGATGATCTGAAGCGCGGAATCGAACGAGTCCACGTTCAGGATCACGACGACCGGTCCGAAGATCTCGGTCGTGTGAATGTCCATGCCAGGCTTTACGTCCACGAACACGGTCGGACCGACGAAATTGCCGCCTTCGCAGCCTGGAACCACAAGCCCGCGACCATCCAGAGCGAGCGTGGCGCCTTCTTCGACCCCGCGGGCAATCATCGACTCGATGAAAGCCTTGTTCTTTGGAGAGATGACCGGGCCCATCAACATCTGCTCGTCTTCATAACGCGGGTCCAGCGGATCCGCGACCAGCACATCGCGCGAAGCGGCGACGAAACGCCTGACCACCTCGGCGTGGACCTCGGGACCGACAGTGACTATGGCCGACGATGCCATGCAGCGCTGACCGGCACACCCGTAACAGGACGTGACCATATTGCGAACCACGTCGTCCAGCTTCGCGTCCGGCATCACGACCAGGTGGTTCTTGGCAGAGCCGAGCGCCTGAAAACGCTTGTGTTTCTGCGCGCACGTCGCGGCCACGGAAGCGGCTACCCTGGTCGAGCCGACAAAGGAAATTCCCGCTATGCCCGGATGATCGAGCAATGCGGTGGCAGCCTCGCGGTCGCCATTGACCAGATTCACGACACCGGCCGGTATACCGGCCTCGTCCATCATCTCAAAAAGGCGCTGCATCGTGTTCGGAACCAGTTCGGACGCCTTGACGACAATCGTGTTGCCTGACGCCACCGCGTACGGAATGAACCAGAAAGGCACCATAGCCGGAAAATTGAACGGTGCGATGATGCCGAAGACCCCGACCGGCACGCGAATCACCTCGCCATCCATGCCGGCGGAACATCCGACCATCTTGTCGCCCTGCTGCAGCAGAGGCATCGCGCACGCTGCCTCGACATTCTCGACCGCCCGTTTCATCTCGGCGTGGGCGTCCGCCATCGATTTGCCCATCTCGCGAACCAGGATGCGGCACAGCTCGTCTTCCTGCTCGTGCATCATCGCGGCCAGTTTGAACAGCGGTTTCGTGCGGCGGGCGACCGGCGTCGCGGCCCAGGACGGGAAGGCGGCGGAAGCGGCCGAAACAGCGCGGTCGATGTCGGCGGCGGTGGAATAAGGCACCTTCGACACCGGCTGGCCCGTCGCCGGGTTGCGCACGTCGACCAGTTCCCGGGCCGAGGCCTCGACGAACTGACCGTTAATGTAGTTTTTCAGGATCCTCGGAACCATATCAGCCTCCGTTGGCGGCGAATCCGCCGTTGATTATGTTGCTTTTGAATTCGAGCGTGCTGGAACGCGGCCGTATGACGGCCTTCAACGTCAGCGAATCGCGTCGCTCATGTCCAGCCAGGCAGGACAACAGCCTGCGGACCGACTCGACACCGATCTCGGCCTCGGGTTGAGCCACGGATGTCAGTGCTGGAAACACGCGCGACACGATCGGCGTGTCGTCGTAACCGCAAAGAGCCATGCCGCGACCAGGCAGAATCCCGAGCCCGCCCACGAAACGCATCACGCCAAGAGCCAGCAGATCGTTTGCGGCGAAAACGGCGTCAGGCACACCTGATTTAAATACCTGCGCCGCCTGTTCGTAACCGCTCTGTTCGGTCCAGGAACCGGCCGTGGTCGCGACGATGTCGAGCGCGGGACGGTCATTCGAACCTGCGTTCACACTGCGCAAGCCTGCCAGACGCAGGGAACTGTTGCGGTTGTTTTCCGGACCTCCCACGAAGGCCACCGTCCGGACTCCCTGCTCGACCAGGTGCAGCCCGACCTGCCGACCGCCGTCGAAGTCGTCGACCAGCACGGAGCAAGCGGCGCTGCCGGCCGGGGCTTCCACGCCGGCAAACACCATCGACCGTTCAAACGGCAGGATTTCGATGGACCCCGACAGGGACGAATCTATCGGCTCGGCCAGGATCAGACCGGAAACCCGGCGCGAAGCGAGCAGATCCAGCGCCTGACGCATCCGACCGGGTTGACTGTTGGTATTGAAAAGCAGAAGGCTGAAGCCGGCAGCGGAAGCCTCTTCCTCGGCCGCCAGGGCGAGCGCGGGAAAGAACGAGTTGGTGATATCGGGCACGACCAGAGCCAGGAACGGCACCTTGCCGGAAACCAGTGCCCTTGCGTGAGAATCCGGAACGTATCCGAGTTCGGCAGCCGCCTTTCGCACCCTGCGCCGGGTCTTCTCTCCGACCCCGGGCAGGTCGTTCAACGCCCGTGAAACAGTTGCTACCGACACATTCAACCGAGCGGCGATTTCCTTTATCGTAGAAGCCACTTACCACCACCGGACGTAAGCCGTGCCTGCAACGTAAACGTTTGCGTCAAGTAAACGTTTACTCTGGTTTCGAGGGTTTGTCAAACCGGCCAGCCCCTGACCCAGGACCTCGGCGGCGCCGATGGCGCCAGCCTCGTGCCTGGTGGGCGAATTATCATTCGCCCCTACGAATGAACGACCGGCCCTGCGGGCCGGTCTCCGAACCCTGTCCCTGACCCTGACCCTGATCCTGTCCCTGACCCTGATCCTGTCCCTGAGGGCGAATTATCATTCGCCCCTACGGTGCCGGCTTTGCATTCCAGACGGCGACGACAAGCAACATGGCGGCGACGGTGGCGCCGATCCAGAAGAGCATCGCGGTGGTGAAGTCATAAGACCAGATGTTACGGGTCAACGCGACAACATCCGGACAGTTCTGGGGCACGGAATAGACCGACGTGTCGAATCCCAGCCTGCCGAGGGCTCCGACAATTTCGTCGGGGGTGCGTGTTGTCAACGAAATCCGCAGCGTCTTTCCAGCGCCGATCATGAAACCGGAAACGACCTCCTGCAACGAGGCCCCGACGTAGCAGAACAACCCGATGACGCCCATGGCGGCGCCGGCCGCCTTCTTCGACGAAATATCCACGGCCATCAGGCCGCCCAGATACGTCAGCAGACCGCCCATGTTGAAGCCGAAGACGGCAAACAGGACGAGGTCGCGCGCCAGGTTGTTGCCTTGAAACAGCATCAGGGCGATCAGAGACACCAGGATCGAGGCGCCCATGATCATCGACGGAACCTGGCGACGGGAATTAAACAGGCGATCCGATACGATGCCGGACAGGATCGCGCCAGCGATGGCTGCTATGGGGTAGGACGACAGAATCGCGCCTGCCGCGTTGAGCGAATACCCCTTCATCTCCTGCAGGTACAGGATCCCCCAGTTCGTGACCCCATACCTCGTGATCGAGTTCGCCAGACCGGCGAATCCCAGGATCCATATCGCGGGGTTCTTCAACACCGCCAACTGGCTCTTTCCGACCGAGGCCGGGTCCGCGCTGGCTGCCTTCGCCGCCTCTTCCGGTTCACCCCGATAGGCGGCTGGTGACGGCAGTCCGTAAGTCTGCGGCCGGTCCGCGAGCGTCTTGAACATCACCATCGCGACGACCGCGCAGATGACGCCCGGCCCCCAGAAACCCCAACGCCAGCCGAACGCCGACACCAGAACCGCGGTAAAGACGTAGGTAGCGCCCTGGCCGATACTGTGGCTGACCGACCAGATGCCGTAACGTGTCCCCATTTCCTTCTTGGTGAACCACTGCGAAAGCGCCACGACGGAAGGGGCCGACCCGATCGACTGGAACCAGCCGTTGACGGCCCACAGGATCACGAAACCCCAGAACCACTCGACAAACCCCAGCAGAACGTTTACGACTGCGGCGCCAAGGAGCGCCGCGGACATGAACCGCCGGATGTTGGCGCGATCGCTCAGGAAACCGTTGAAAAACTTACCGAACGCGTAAACGATGAAAAGTACCGAACCTATCAGGCCCAGTTCCTCGGGCGAGAACACGCCCTCATCGATCATCGGCTTCTTGACCACGGCCAGGTTGATGCGCGCCACATAGAAGAAGGCGTAACCGAAGGTGACCGATAGAAAAACCGACCAGCGGCGCCAAGCGTACTCACGCCGGGTCGCGGCGTCGTTCACATCCCTGGTGGCAAGGTCGGGGCCGGTTCGAAAGTAGTCGATTATCTTCATCAGCTCTCCAGTCGCGCCCCGGACTCTGGGACGTCATCCCGGCAATTCTGAACACAAAGCGCCTTCGATGTCCACACTGTCGGGCACCGGAACAAACTGATATGATTAGGCCACCCTGACCGGAGCATCACGATGAAACGGACGATCCTGGTTGCGCTGACCACGTTTCTCGCGGCCGCAATCCTCGCCGGTTCGGCGGCGGCGGCCGAGATCTACATCACGGAATACGCATCCGAGGCGGACGCGAAGGTCTTCGTGACGAAGTACCAATCCGAGGCCAACTGCATCGTGTACGAGACGAACTACTCCTCGGAAAAGGATCCGGGCGTCTGGTACTACACGAAATACAAAAGCAGCGCCCGCGCCACGATCTACTACACGAAGTACAAGTCGGAAGCCGATCTGATAGTCTTCTACACGAAGTACAAATCCGAGGCGCGCTGCAGATACTGAGAGCTGGTCACTGGTGTTTGACAACCTTGCGGGTGCCGTTGGCAAAGTCCAGTTCAAGAGTGCGGTCGCCGCTGCGAATCCTGGTCACCCGCGAACCGAAATCAACATCGGCCGACGAGTTCTCGAACCGCTTGTACGGTCCCAGATCCACCTCGCGTCCTTCAACCATGAACGGTCCGGTCCAACCGACGGTGACGATTCCGACCGACGGTGAATCCCATTCGACCCTGCCTTCCTCGTCGAACTGAACCGCCGATGCGGACACCGCGTCGGCGAAATCGTCGAACGAACCGAATTCACTGGTGCTTCCAAGCTGAACGAGCCAGGTGTTGTCCTGGACGTCGGTTGCCAGTTCGTACTCGTTCTCGGTCGACCAGTGGGTCGGCGCCTTCGAATAAAGCGCGATGTATCCGTTGCCAAGCCTGCCCATCACCCAGTTGCCGATCTCGCGGGTCTCGGCGAAAGCGGCGCGACGGAAGAAAGCGTGGCTGTTCTTGGGCTTGAAAAATCCGGCCAGGAGGTCGGGTATCGAATCGGCGCGGTACTGGATGACGGCCGCGTTCCTGTAAACGGTGGCGCGCGGATGCCACGACCCGACCCACTCGCCGGCGACTTCGACCGAATCGCCGCCCAGTTCAACCGTGGTGGGCAGCGAAGTCACAACGACCGCGTCCCCGTCCAGTGTCGCCTGCCACATAAGCGTCTGCGCGCCCCAGTATCCGGGGTTGTAGTCCTGCGCGGCCGATATCTGGTAGTCCGGGGTCCTGAACGTATAGGTGTTGACCGACTGCAAAGCAATCCCGCGTGACACGACATCGGCGTCGGTGGCCAGCGTAACGATCTCGGGGGTACCGATATTCTGTTTGACCAACTCGACCAGGTAGTCCGGAAGATCGCCGAACAGGAAGCCTTCCCAGAGATTGTACTTGTCAACGAACGCCAGCATCCCGTTGATCGTCTCGGGCGCCGCAATCGCCGAGAAACCGGCCCAGGTCGGGACGTCGTCGTCCTGGTCATACGTCAGGCCCCATTCCGGCCCATCGGCGATGTCGATGCTGTCGCGCTGGCGATGTTCGAATTCACCGTTAGCGGCCTGACGGGCAAGGGTCTCGATGATGTCCGGCACGAAATAGTTGTCGCTGCTGGCCAGGAACACCGCCGCGAAGGCGCCGGTGCGATTGTAGTCGCCCAGACCGGTGAACATCCATCCGGCCTCGGTCGTGTGGTCGTTCAAGCCGTTGATCAGTTCGTCTTCATAGGTTCGTCCATGGGTCGCGGCGAAGAACCCGCGATAGGAGTTCATCGCCATGTCATACGCGATGATATCCAGCACCATCGCCGCCTTGATCCGGATTTCGGCGTCCTCGGCGAAATCGACCAGGTTCACCAGCGCCGGGATATCCTCGTTGAAGTACACGTTCGAGTGCCATTCCGAGAACCCGATGGCGCCGCGCAGGTTCAACCACTTCAGAATCAACGGCCGCGCGTGGTCGCGATGCTCCGC
>JAGOFO010000007.1:32444-35327 GCA_017997155.1 Myxococcota bacterium | reverse complement strand
TGCCGTTAAGGAAGACTTTGAAACTGGTCGGCTTGCCCTCGGCGGCCTCGGCTGCGCGTTGCGTCAGGCCCCAGTGTACCGTAAGGGTTCCATCGCCAGGCACCTTCGGCCAGACCGCCTCAACCACGGTGCGATCGATCGCGTGAGCCCAGACCACGTCCCTCACCCGACCGGCTATGTCCTTTCTGGAATGGCCCACGAAAAGCCACGAGTGGACTTTTCCGCAATACCATCTCGAGTCTTTCAGGTTCGAGCAGATTTCGCGTCGTTTCGGGTGGATTCGTGAAACCACGGCGTCATCGATATTGTCCAGAAGACTGTATGCCAGTTCCCGGCCCGAGGGCGGTTGCCACAGATCGACCGACACCTTGCTGCCGGCGATTTCGGACAAAGTCTTCCATCCATCGGGCGGTTCGGGATCGAATCCGTCCATCGAACCGATGACCCACACCCGACTGGCTTTTGATGCCTCGTACCAGTCAGGATTTTCGGCCGTGTCGACCTTGAGGCCCTTGAGCAGCGGTGACGCGCCCTGAGCCCACTGGGGGGAGAACACGACAAGATCGCCTTCCTTCCACCCTTCATGGACCACCCGTGCCGCTTCCTGCCAGTCCGGGGCGGCCGGAGCGCGTTGCACATAGAAAAGATCCATGCCGAAGTAGACGATTGAGGCGACAGGAATCAAAAGGCCGATGGAGATGAGGAGCCAGGAAGTCTTTCTCATCGGTTGTTTCCTCCGGGCGCTTCTTCCGCGCGGTCTCTCGGAGGCTGCTTCCCGGGTGGAGGCTCAGGTCTGACGACAGGCAGCCTGGCCGGCGCCGGCTTTCGGGGAGGTCGTTCGTAGACGTTCAGCAGCGGCACGCCGTCCTGTTCGACGACGAAAGCCGGAATGTCGCTGCCGAGGGCCGTGCGTCCCGTTTCCTCGCGATCGAGGAACTCCTTGTGCCAGTGGAACAGGAAGTAATCGGCCTTCTGATAATCCCACCGCGGTTTGATATCACGCCGCAGAAGTCCGTCGCGCCAGTACATCCTGACAGAATCCCAGGCCGTGTCGTGGAAGTGTACCTGAGCGTTTTTCGGGGCGTTCCTGTTCAGCCAGGGCAGGGCCGAGAAGGCGGTGTTGCCCCAGAATTCACGTTGCATTCCGTGTCTTCCCATGGCGCCGAATCCGCCGAAGAAGGCATTGTAGTAAGTGCTGCCGTTGGTGTGGCCATGGAACGTGTCGAACGCCGCCGGAGTCAGCACGACCGCAAGACAGAGCGCCACAAGAGCGGCCCGTGCCGATTTGCCCCACCGGAGCCTGAATCTCTCGCGAAGTCCGTCGATGGCAGCGACGACAAGGTCGAAACCGATTCCGACGAAAAGCATCAGGAACGCCACGCCTGGAAGCCAGTGCTTCGTTCCGCCGAAGATCGGTGTGCTGGGAGCCGCGATGATCGCGAACGGTATGAGCGCGTTCAGAAACACAAACAGAATGGTGTCACGATAGGCCGCGGGAATCGGAACCGCGATTTTCCACTCCCTGCCTTGTCTTCTCTTGATCCATTGCGAGAACGCCGTGCCCAGACCGGCGATTGACAACAGCACGATCGGCCCTGGAATGGTCATTGCCGACATCACGAACGGAAAAGAAATCGGGAACGGCGGCTTCGTGTGGAGCGTGCCGAAGAAGTAGGCCCAGTAGAACTCATGTTTTGCATGCCGGGCGATATAGAACGACAGGTGATCGATAGGGTCGAACCAAAGCTTGGGCCAGGTGAGGTAGAACACCAGTGGTCCAAGCAGGAGCATCATCCAGAATGCCGGAGGAATGTTGCCGAAGGCCGGCCTTCTGCGGCCATTCGCATCGCGCGGCAGGACTTCGTCCCAGCGGGCGATGAGGTACCAGATGACGAAAACGGCGGGAATAAACCAGGCATTGTGCTTGGTCGACATGGAAAGGCCCCAGGCCACTCCGGCGGCGATCGCGAATTTCCAGGTGCGCGCGCGGTTCTTCCTGCGCTCTTCGAGCGGCGGGGTGGCCTTCAGGAAGAGCCACGCCACCAGGAACCACATGGCGGTGACCGGCATGTCGAAGCACGCCAGGTGGGAGTGCCAGAAGGTATGTGGCAGGAACATCCACGCGGCGGCGGCGACGAACCCGACCCGTCTGCTGAAGAAGTCCACGCCGAACAGGAAAATGAACATCACCAGCAGCGAGTTCAGAATGAGCGCCGGCAGGCGCATCGCCGTCGATTCGGACATGATGCCGAAGATTGGTTTCGGCGGCTTGGTCTTGTGGTACCAGACCTTCGACCATGGCTCCTTGACCGGGTCGTGCATCTTGCCGAAAAGGCGCCAGGAAAGACCGAACATCATTTTCGGGAGCGCCGGATGTTCCGGATTGTAGGCGAAATGCTCGTTGATGGACTTCCTGGAGAATGCGGTTGACGGACTGGTCACGAGATCGTCGTACCAGTACGAATACTCTTCACCGGCCTTGAAGTAGAAACCCTCGTCACGGGGGAAGCCGATGTCGAGCGTCAACATCAGCATGACGAAGTAGCACGCGGCCAGCAGCGCGCCGACCAGAATGTCCGCCTTACGTATTCCGTGAGTCATTGATGGCCCCTGTAACGTTCGCTACTGGGCGAACACGAACACGGCGGCCAGGAAGTCCCTAAGCCCGACATCCATCCGGCAGAGGTAAGTCTGTCCGTTCGGCGGGCGCTTGTCCCCCCCGAAAGCCTTGAAACCGGCCTTTGTTCCGGTGCGGTACAGGTTCTCGAAAACCGTATCAAGACCGGCTGCGTCGATTTCCTTCAGACCGAGGACCGGCGCGAGCTGTCCGGCTATATTGGATATCGAGGTGTGCAGAGGGACGCACGCGCTCTTGCGCACGTT